>NZ_JBEYXK010000014.1:108112-119792 GCF_040645035.1 Streptomyces sp. NPDC046876
CGGACTGGCGGTGCGGCCCCCGCACCAGCGCGCCCCGCACGGCGGTGGTCGCCGCGTCGTCGACGGACGGTCCGGCGACGAGGAGCGTGTGCGCGGTGTACCCGGTGAACGGCACCTCGGCGTAGCGCTCGCCGAGGGCGGTACGGGCCGCGTCGTAGAAGCTCGGGAAGGTGACCCCGGCGTCGACGTCCCCGCGGGCCAGGGCCGCGGGCACCTGGCTGGGGGAGAGGTTGACCACGGTGACGTCGGCGGGGCCCAGCCCCGCCGAGCCGAGCATCCGCGACAGCGCGAACTCCACGTTGGTGCCCTGCGGAACGCCCACCTTCCGCCCCTTCAGTGCGGCGAAGCCCGTGACGCCGCGGTCGGTGCGGGTGAGCAGCCGCCAGTCGGAGAACCGGGACAGGTCGGCGACGATCCGGACGCTGCGCCCGCCGAGCGCGGCGGTGACGGCGGGCAGGTCGCCCACCACCCCGAGCTGCGCCTGCCCGCCCAGCACGGCGTTCAGCGCGTCCCGCCCGGTGGCCAGGGAGGTCACCTTGGCCTGCACGCCCTCGGCGGCCCATAGCCCCCGCTCCTGCGCGAGGTGGACGGGCGCGCCGCCGAGGTAGTCGCCGGCGGCGATGGCGACCGGCGCGGCCCGGCCGGGTCCGCCGCCTGCCGTTGCGGAACCGGAGCCGGAGCAGCCGGCGGCGAGGGCGGTCAGCAGGGCCGCCACCAGGGCGACGGCGACCGCGCGGGGTCGGGACATCGTGAAGGATTCCTCTCTAGGCATGGACGGCCTCCGGCTCGGTCAGCCGGGCGGCGATCAGCTCCCGCAGCGCGGGGTCGGGGGGTCCGGGCGGCACCGGGTGGTCGGCCAGCACCCGGCCGGGCGCGCCGCCGAGCACCACCACCCGCTCGGCGAGCGCCAAGGCCTCATCGATGTCGTGGGTCACGAACAGCACGGTCAGCCCGGTACGCCGCCACAGCCGGCGCAGCAGCTCCTGCATCCGGCCCCGGGTCAGCGCGTCCAGCGCCCCGAACGGCTCGTCCAGCAGCAGCACTTCGGGCTCGGCGGCCAGCGCGCGGGCCAGCGCCACCCGCTGCTGCATCCCGCCGGACAGCTGGCCGGGGTACTTCTCGGCGCCGTCCGCCAGCCCGACTTCGGCGAGCGCGGCCAGCGCCCGGCGCCGCCGCTCCGCCCGGGGCAGCCCGAGCCGCTTGAGGGCGAACTCGACGTTGCCGCGGGCCGTGCGCCAGGGGAACAGCGCATAGTGCTGGAAGACCACGCCCCGGTCCGGCCCCGGACCGGTCACCGGCTCCCCGGCCACGGCAACCCGACCGGCGACCGGCCGCACGAACCCGGCGACCGCACCCAGCAGCGTCGACTTGCCGCAGCCGCTCGGCCCCAGCAGCGCCGTGAACGAGCCCGCGGCCAGCTCCAGGTCCACCCCCTCCAGCGCGGGGAACGCCCCGCCCCGCCCGCGCACCCCGGCCCCGCCGTGTGCGACGGTCAGGCCCTCGACCCGCACGGCCCGGCTCACGCCTCGCTCCAGTGCGCGAAGCGGCGGCCGGCAGCGGCGAGGAGGAGGTCCACGGCCACCCCGAGCAGACCGAGCACCAGCAGCCCGGCGAACATCCGGTCCACCCGCAGGAACTGCCCGTCCACCTGGAGCCGGTACGCCAACCCGCTGTCCGCACCGCCCAGTTCCGCGGCCACCAGCGCCAGCAGCGCCACCGAGGCCCCGTAGCGCAGGGCGGCGAGCAGCGCCGGGGCGGCCGCGGGCAGCAGCACCTCGGTGAACCGCCGGCGCAGCGGCGCGCCCAGTGTCCGGGCCGCCCGCAGATGCGTCACCGGCACCCGCGAGACCCCGTCATGGACGTACAGCCACACGGCGAGCAGCACGGCGTACGCGATGAGCAGCCGCTTCGCGGTCTCCCCGATCCCGAACCAGGCCGTGGCCAGCGGGACGAGGGCGATCGCCGGGATCGGCCGCAGGAAGGAGACGACCGGGGTGACGGCGGCGGACAGCCACGGCAGGTACCCGGTGGCGAAGCCCAGCGCCGAGCCGGCCAGCGCCCCCAGGGCGAAGCCCTGACCCGCCCGGCCCAGGCTGGCGCCGAGATCCGCGGCGAGGGTTCCGCTGCGCGCCCCGTCGGCCAGGGCCGCCAGGGTCTCAGCCGGTGTGGGCAGCAGTCCGGGCGCCGCGATGCCGGCGCGGCCCGCCGCGTACCAGGCGGCGAGCACGGCCATGGCCGCGACCAGGGCCGGACCGATCCGGCCGAGCGCGGCCCGGCCGGGCGGGGAAGGGGTGGCGTGCACGGGGAACTCCTCGTTTCGATAAGTGAGGTCAATAATTGACCACGCTTATGAACGGCGTGTTGCAGCAGTACGAAAGCTGCCGCGGCCTTCCGGCCCGACCACCCGCATGGGGTACGTTCACCAGCGTGTCTCGATCCGAACCCACCCCAGAAGCGGTCGAGGTCGGGCGGGTGATCCGCGCCTGCCGCAAGGGCAGCGGCGTCTCCATGCAGGTCCTGGCCGCCCGCTCCGGCCTCTCGCAGCCCTTCCTCAGCCAGCTGGAACGCGGCCTCACCACCCCTAGCCTGAGCTCCATCTACCGCATCGCCGAGGCCCTCGGCGTCACCCCGGGCACCTTCCTGCGTCCGCCGGGCCGGCCGGGCGCCGTCAGCCACGAGAGCGACCCGCAGGTGATCCGGGTCAGCGAGGCCGCAGGCCAGGTCGCCCATGTCCTGATCCCCGGCGGCAGCAGCGGCCTGATGGAGGCGTACGAGCACCACTTCGAGCCGGGGCAGGGCGAGCGGGGCTGGTTCCAGCACCCCGGCGAGGACTTCCTCTACGTCCTGGAGGGCGAGGTGGTCCTCGAGGTGGAGGGGGAGGAGCCCCTGACCCTGCGGGCGGGGCAGAGCGCCCACCACCGGGGCGACCTCCCGCACCGCTGCCGCCTCGCCGGCGCGGTCCCCGCCCGCACCCTGCTGGTCACCGCGAGCGGCTGAGCCGCCGGGCTGTCTGGAACCGGCCCGGCTGGGTAGGCGCCCCGTGCCCGGACGGGCGGTTCCCCGGCACCGAGGGGACCGGGAAATCGGAAAGACGGGAGAGGTGAGACCCGTGACGGTCGACATGGCACAGCTGGTCGGATACAAGGTCGAGGCCTCCGACGGATCCATCGGGAAGATCGACAAGCACACCGACTACGTCGGGCGCCAGTACGTCGTGGTGGACACCGGCCCCTGGATCTTCGGGCGGCACGTCATGGTCCCGGCGTCCCTGGTGACCGCGGTGGACGCCGAGAACGAGACCGTCCACCTGGCCGCCACCCGGGAGCAGGTGAAGGACTCACCCGAATTCGAGAGCGGCCGGCACGACGACGACGTGGCGTTCATCCAGCTCATCGAGAAGTACTACGCGAACCGCCACATGTGAGCCCCCCGGCCCGCTCAGGCGAGTCCCGAAGCCCTCTCCGCGGGGACGGCGCTGAGCCGGGAGGCCCACGCGGCCAGGTCGCCCTCTGCCGCGGCGGACGCGCCCGCCCACGCTATGTAGCCGTCGGGCCGGATCAGGAACAGCCCGCGGCCGTAGCTCTCATAGGCGCCTATGCGGGCCGTGCGCAGGTTCGCCAGCGGCGGCAGCTGCTCCGGCAGGTCGGTGTCGACGGCGAGCAGGGTGAAGTGCGGGCCCCGGAAGAGGTCGAACAGCCGCAGGCCGTCCCGGCGGCCGTCGGGGGCGCGGTCACCCGCGGCCAGGGCCCCCTCCGGCAGGTCCGACCTGGTCTCGCGGGTGAGCGGCGATTCCCGCAGGTGGATGCCGAGCTGGCGGGTGGCGGCGCCGCGCCGGGCCTCGCCGCGGTGGATCCGCGTCGACAGGCCGAGCATGGCGGCCGCCTGGGGCAGCCGCTCCTCCTCGTACGTGTCGAGCAGGGCCTCCGGTGCACCGTCCCGCAGGACGGCCGCCAGCTTCCAGCCGAGGTTGTAGGCGTCCTGGATGCTGGTGTTGAGCCCCTGCCCGCCGGCGGGCGAGTGGATGTGGGCTGCGTCCCCGGCCAGGAACACCCGGCCCTCGCGGAAACGGTCGGCGAGCGCCGCGCTGACGGTGAAGTCCGAGGCCCAGCGCACCTCCAGTACCTCCTCGGCCGGTATGTGGGTGAGCTCCGCGACCAGCGACCGGACGTCCTGCGCCGTCAGCTCGGGACGGACCTCCGGATACTGGGCGACGAACTGGAACTCCCGGGTCTGCGGCAGCGGGCACGCCGCGGCGAAGCCCCGGCTGCCGTCCTCGGCCGGCGGGAAGATGTGCCAGCGGTCCCGGTCGAGGGAGTCGATGACCACATCGGCCACCACCATCGGCGTGGTGTCGATGCGCTCCCCGGACATCGCGATCCCGGCGAGCCGGCGCACCGTGGACCGGCCGCCGTCGGCCGCGACCGCGTACCGCGCACGGACCGTCGTGCTCCCCCCGCCGCTGCGCGCGAGCACGGCCGCGACGTACTCCGCGTCCTGCGTGAGGCCGGTCAGCTCGCAGCCGAACCGCACACCCCCGCCCAGCTCGCCCAGCCGCGCCAGCAGGATCTCCTGCGTACGCCACTGCGGCAGCATCCACGGCCCCGCGTAGGGCTCCTGCTCGGTGGGCTCGGTCTCCTCGAACATCCGGTGCTCGCCCAGCCGGACCCCGTCCTTCCAGGCCATCCCGACCGGGGCGGGGCCGCCCCGGCGCAGGACCTCCTCCAGCACCCCCAGGTCGTCGAGGACCTCCAGCGTCCGCGGCTGGATGCCCTTGCCGCGGGAGCCCGGGAAGAGGCCCGGCGAGCGCTCCACCACCAGCGGCTGCACCCCGCGGCGCGCGAGGTCGCAGGCCAGCGCCAGCCCTGTCGGCCCCGCGCCCACGATCAGCACGTCCCACACATCCGGCCCGTCCACCGCAGCCACCCCGGTCGCCGCAGCCACCCCGTCGACCTCGTGCGCGCTCGTCTCGTGCGCCCTCGTCTCGTACGCGTTCATGTCCATCCCCGCTCGTCCGGCGGCCGCCCCAGCGGCGGCGCACCCCGATCCAGACCTCCGACCTCTCCTTAACGTTGTTAAGTGAGACCGTAGCAAGAGAATGCCCTTAACGTTGTTAAGCTGTCAAGCCCATCTGAAAGAATCGGGCGATGACCCCCGAGCCCGCGCCCCGACCCCAGCCCGGCCGCACCCCGTCCCGCGTCCCGCCGCTCAGCCGTACGACCGTCGCCGAGGCGGCCCTGCGCCTGCTGAACGAGACGGGCCTGGAGAAGCTCACGCTCCGGGCCATCGCGGCCGAGCTGGACGTCAAGGCCCCTGCGCTGTACTGGCACTTCAAGAACAAGCAGGAGCTCATCGACGAGATGGCCACCGAGATGTACCGGCGCATGGCGCGGGACGAGCCGCAGCGGCCGACGGGCTGGCGGGAGATGCTGCTCGCCGCGAACCGCGGACTGCGCCGGGCCCTGCTCTCCTACCGCGACGGCGCCCGCGTCTTCAGCGGCTCCCGCTTCACCGGCGCCGAACACGGCGAACAGCAGGAAGCCCACCTCCGGGCGCTGCTGGAGGCGGGCTTCGAGCTGCCGCAGGCGGTCCGGACCCTCACGACGACGTTCATGTACACCCTCGGCTTCGTCACCGAGGAGCAGGGCGTCCACCCGGTGGCGGGCGAGCGCCGCGAGGGCTACGACGTCTCCGAGCGCAGCGAGCGGCTCGCCGACTACCCGGCCGCCGCAGCCGCCGGATCCCACCTCTTCGAGGACTACGACGCCCACTTCGAGGAGGGCCTCGAAATCATCCTCGCCGGGGTCGCCGCCCGCTACGGCATCAGCTGACCGCCCTGCGGGCCCGGGCCCCACCTGGGCCCGCAGGGCCCCGGACCCAGGACCCAGGACCCAGGACTCAGTCCCCGCCCTCCGCGTCCGGCAGCTGCTGCTCGGACCAGATGACCTTCCCGTCGGGCGTGTACCGGGCGCCCCACCGCCAGCTGAGCTGGGCCACGAGGAACAGCCCGCGGCCTCCCTCGTCGGTGGTGGCCGCGTAGTGGAGGCGGGGGGAGCTGCTGCTGCCGTCGAAGACCTCGCAGGTCAGCACCCGGTCGCGCAGCAGCCGGACCCGCACCGGCTCGGCGCCGTGCCGGATGGCGTTGGTGATGAGCTCGCTGAGCACCAGCTCGGTGGCGAATGCGAGTTCGGTCAGCCCCCATTCGTCCAGCTTCGCCATCGCCTCGGCCCGCATGGAGGCGACCGCGCTCGGCTCGAACGGCACGTCCCATTCGGCGATGCAGTCCGCCGGCAGTACGGACGTCCGTGCGACCAGCAGGGCCACGTCGTCGCGGGCGTGCTCCGGCGGCAGCTCGTCGAGGACGGCCCGGACGGTGTCCCGCGGGCTGCGGTCGGGGTGGGCGACGGCGGAGCGGAGCCGGTCGAGGCCCTCGTCGATGTCGCGGGTGCGGTCCTCGATCAGCCCGTCGGTGTACAGGACCAGCCGGGCGCCCTCGGCGAGGTCCAGCTCCGCCGCCTCGAAGGGGAAGCCGCCCAGCCCCAGCGGCGCCCCGGCGGGCAGCTCGGGTGTCTCGACACGGCCGTCCGGGTGCACCACCAGCGGCGGGACGTGCCCGGCCCGGGCCACCGTGCACTGCCGGGTCACCGCGTCGTACACGGCGTACAGGCAGGTGGCCCCGACGAGGCCGCCCTCGACGCCGCCGCCCTCCCCGCTCTGGTCGGTGTACTGGACGAGGTCGTCGAGGCGGGCCAGGAGCTCGTCCGGCGGCAGGTCGAGCGAGGAGAAGTTGAGGACCGCCGTCCGCAGCCGGCCCATCGCGGCCGCGGCGTGCAGCCCGTGCCCGACGACGTCGCCCACGACGAGTGCGACCCGGCCGCCCGGCAGCGGGATCACGTCGAACCAGTCCCCGCCCACCCCGGACGTGGCGGGCAGGTAGAAGTGGGACACCTCCACGGCGTTCTGCTCGGGCAGGTCCCGCGGCAGCAGGCTGTGCTGCAGCGCCACGGCGACGGCGTGCTCGCGGGTGTAGCGGCGGGCGTTGTCGATGCTGACCCCGGCCCGGGCCACGAGCTCCTCGGCCAGGGAGAGGTCCTCCTCGTCGAAGGGCTCCGGCTTCTCGGACCGCCAGAAGTTCACGAGCCCGAGGACGACGCCGCGGGCCTTGAGCGGGGCGGTGATCAGGGAGTGGATCCCGTAGTCGATGACGGCCTGGGTCCGCGGCGGGTCCTGTACGTACCAGCCGGGAGTGTCGGCCAGGTACTCGATCAGCTCGGCCTTGCCGGTGCTCAGGCCGCGGGCCTGCGGGGTCGTCGCCACGAAGTCGATCACCCGGCCGCGGGGGTAGAGCGGGTTGTCGTCGCGGATGCCGCTCACGCCGGTACGGCGCAGGTCCGCGACCCCGCCCGTGGGCTCGTCGCCGGCGAGCACGGGCTCCAGCAGGTCCACGGTGGCGAAGTCCGCGAAGCGCGGAACGGCCACGTCCGCGAGCTCCTGCGCCGTCTGCTCCACGTTGAGGGTGGTGCCCACGCCGACGCCGGCGTCGTACAGCAGGCGCAGCCGCCTGCGAGCGGCCTCCGCGCGGGCGGTCAGGACCCGCATCTCGGTGGAGTCGCGGATGGTGACCGCCATCCCCTCGGCCCTGCCGCCGCGCGGCCGGGTGGGCCGCTGGTTGATGACCAGCAGCCGTTCCCCGGCCTCCAGGAACTCGTCGGTGGCCTCGCGGCCGGAGAGCAGGAGGTCGGCCAGGTGCCCGTCGAGTTCCGCCAGCTGCCGGATGTGCCGGCCCTCGGCGTCGGGCGGCAGGTTGAGCAGACGTTTCGCCTCGTCGTTGGCGAGCAGCAGCTGCCCGCCCCCGTCGATGATCAGCACCCCTTCGCGTACGGAGTGCAGCACCGCGTCGTGGTGCTCGTACATCCGGGTCATCTCGAGCGGGCCGAGGCCGCGGGTCTGCCGGCGCAGCCGCCGGCTGATCAGCGCGGCGCCGGCCGTGCCCAGCGCCAGGCCCGCCGCACTGGTGGCGAGGATGACGGGGAGCTGCCGGTAGACCACACCCGTGACGTTCTTGACCGTGAGGCCGGCCGACACCAGCGCCTCGACCCGGCCGCTGTTGCCCTCGGCGAAGACCGGGACGATGGCCTGGATTTCCTTGCCCAGGGGTCCCTGGACGCTCTCCGTGTGCACCTGGCCGGCCAGCGAGGGCTCGATGTTGCCGACGAACCGTTTGCCGATGCGGTCGGGCAGCGGGTGGGTGTAGCGGATCCCGTCGGTGTTCATCACGACGATGAAGTCGACCCCCGCCTCCTTGCGCGTCTGCTCGGTGAGGGGCTGCAGGATCTTGGAGGGGTCCTGGGACTTCAGCGCCTCGTGGAGGCCGAGGGAATGGGAGAAGGTCTCGGCGACCGCCACCGAACGGTTGCGGGCCTCCCGGTCGACGTCGTGGGTGGACTGGAGCACCAGGGCCAGGACCGCGCCGGCCGCGAGCAGCACCACGATCGCCACCTGAAGGACGAATACCTGTCTGGCGACGCTCCGCGGGCGCTTCCCGCTCAGTGACCGCACCGACGTCCCCGGCACGGGCTGCAAGGATGGGTCACGAACCATTTGTAGCACTGTCACCGGCTCTGGGCCGGGAGGGCCGGACGTGCACTTTCGTGGGCGATTCGCCGGCGCCGGCCGGGTCGGCCGGTCGGCGCCTGCGCGGGGCGCCCGGTCTGCGGCTCAGTCGGCGGTGGCGTCGCCCGCGCCGTCCGTGCGCTGCGCGCGCCATTGCGCGAGGACTTCCTCGACGTCGAAGGGGGACAGGCGCAGGGGCGGTCCGGGCGGGGGCATGCGCAGCGCCGCTGCGATCTTCTCGTTGACGGCGTCGAGGAGCTCCCGGACCCGGCGCTCGGAGCGGGCGGCGCGGACGGCCTCCAGCGTGTCCTCGGCCTCCTTGCGCAGGGCCAGGGAGGGCGGCAGCGCCGCGAAGCCCTCGCGGTGCATCTTGTCCTTGATCCACCACATCTCGTCGTACGGCGTGTCGAGCGAGGCCAGCGGCTTGCCGAGCCCCTTCAACTGCTCGAACTCGCCGCGCTCGGCAGCCTCCCTGATCTGCCGGTCGACCCAGGACTCGAAGCTGACGCCCGGCGGCTTGCGCTCGGTCACGGTTCCTCCCTCGGGGCCTGTGGCACCAGGGTATCGCCGCCTAAATATCTTGACGTCGAGATTAATCTCCGGCAGGCTACCGCTAAGTATCTCGACATCGAGATACTTTACGGGGGAACTCGGCACTCGGAGGCCTGGGATGGGGCAGCGGCACGGCGCACGGACGGGCGCGAAGGCGAACGCCCACGCGAGGGGGAGCAAGGGGGGCGGCGGTCTGCTGGCCCAGCTGCGGCGGCCGCCCGGCGGCCGGGACGCGCGGATCATGCTGTTCGGCCAGCTCGTGGACCGCACGGGCACGGGCGTCTGGGCCGCCTCCTCCGTCCTGTTCTTCACCTTCGTCGTCGGCCTCGACGCCGGCCGCCTCGGCCTGCTGCTGGGCGCGGGCGCCGTGGCCGGCATCGCCGGCTCGCCGCTGGCCGGCCACCTGGCCGACCGCTTCGCGCTCCGCCCGCTGCTGATCGCCTGCCACCTGCTGCGCCTGGTCGCCCTGTGCGCCCTGCTCGTGGTCACCCGCTTCGAGGTCCTGCTGCTCGTCGTCGCCCTCACCACCCTGGGCGACCGGGCGGCCAAGATCCTGGAGATGCTGTTCGCCACCCGCGTGGCGGGCGAGCGCCGCGCCACCTACCAGGCACTGTCGCGCAGCGCCGCCAACGCGGGCTACGCGCTCGGCGCCGGCATCGCCGCCCTCGGCCTCGCCATCGGCACCCGCACCGCCTACGAGGCCCTCATCCTGGCCAACGCCCTCTCCTTCCTCGCCGCCGCGGTCCTGGTGTGGCGCACCCGCGAGCCGCACGGCCACGGCCGCGTCGCCGCCCACTCAGGCACCCCCGAGGGCAGCGTCCCCGCGGACGGCGGCGCCGAGGGCGGCGGCGCCGCGCAGACCGCGCCCGGCGCACCGAGCGGGCAGAACCCGTGGCGCGACCGCGGCTACCTCCGCTTCGTCCTCCTCGACATCCCAATGACCCTGGACGACTCCCTCCTCAACGTCGGACTCCCCCTGTGGCTCGTCCACCACACGGACGCCCCGCACGCCGTGGTCCCCGCCTTCCTGGTGATCAACACGGTGCTCGTCGTCGTCCTCCAGCTCACCGTCTCCGCCAGGGTCGAGACGCCCCGCCAGGCCGCGTCCGCCGTCGGCTGGTACGGCCTGGCCGTGCTGGCCACCTGCACCCTCCTCGCCCTCACCCCGGCCCACGGGGCCTGGGCCGCCTCCTCCGCCCTCCTCGCCGCCGCGGTGCTGGTCACCGCGGCTGAGCTCGTCCGCTCGGTCACCTCCTGGGAACTGGCCGTCTCCCTCGCGCCCCGCGAAGCGCGCGCCTCGTACCTGGGCGTGGCCGGCATCTCCTCCGCCGCGCAGAAGGCCGCCGGGCCGCTGCTGCTGACCGGTGCGGTGATGACCGCCGGGCCCGCCGGCTGGCTCGCGCTGGGAGCCGCGGTCGCCGGGCTGGCCGTCGTACAGCGCCGGGCGAGCCTGCGGCGGCTGGATGCCGTACGGCCCGCTCCGGCCGGGCCCCACGTCCCGACCGCATCGGGCGCCGCGCCGGCCGCCTGACCCCGGCCCGGCGCGCTGCCGACCCGGCACCGCGTCCCCGCCCCAGATTCCCCAGTCGACGGGACACGTTCCCCTATCGACGGGGAACGGCGGAAATCTAGCCTCGCTCCTGCCAGTCGGCGAAGGGGATCACCGGGAACGAGGGGGAAGTGTGATGGACCGGGAGGTCGGTGTTCTGGCGATCGGTGCGGGTCCGGCGAATCTGGCGCTTGCGGTGGCCATTGAGGAGTCGGGTTCGGACGGTTTGGCGGACGGGACGTTGTTGTTGGAGCAGGGTCCGGACATCAAGTGGCAGCGTGATCTGTTGATGCCGTGGGCGCGGAGTCAGGTGTCTTTTTTGAAGGACCTGGTGACGTTGCGGAATCCGACGAGTCGGTTTTCGTTCCTGAATTTCCTGCATGAGCGGGGGCGGTTGGACGAGTTCGTGAATTTGGGGACGTTTCATCCGTTCCGGTGGGAGTTTTCGGATTATCTGCAGTGGGTGGCGTCTTCGTTGGAGCGGGTGGGGATCCGCTATGGGGCGCGGGTGGTGCGGGTGGATCCGGTGGTGGGTTCGGATGGTGTGGTGGCGGGGTGGGAGGTGTTGCTGTCGGGCGGGGATCGGGTGCGGTGTCGGGATCTGGTGGTGGGGGGTGGGCGTGATGCGCGGGTGCCGGGGGTGTTTGCGGGGCTGGCGGCGGATCGGGTGATTCACAGTGCGCAGTACCGTTCGCGGATTGCGCGGGTGGATCGGGATCGGGCGTTGCGGGTTGTGGTGGTGGGGGGTGCGCAGAGTGCGGCGGAGATGTTTTTCGCGGTGCACGAGAATTTGCCGAGGAGTCGGGTGACGATGGTGGTGCGGTCGATCGGGCTGCAGAACTACCAGACGTCGAAGTTCGTGAACGAGTTGTTTTTCCCGTCGTTCGTGGATGATTTCTACGGGGCTGCGCCGGAGGTTCGGGCGCAGGTGTTGGACGAGATGCGGTTCACGAATTATGCGGGGTTGGC
>NZ_JBEYXK010000015.1:0-48719 GCF_040645035.1 Streptomyces sp. NPDC046876
GTCCGGGGGCGGAGCCCCCGGTTTCTGGGGGCACCTCCCAGCGGTAGCTGGGGGAGAAGGGGCGGGGAGGGGACATGCTCCGCGCAGCGGGCTTGCGCGACGCCTGGGGACGGCCGGCGCCGGCCCCCGGAACGGGAGGGCGGCGCCGGGCAGTTGGGCCGGGGTCAGGAGTTCGGCGCGGCCGAGCTGATGTCCGCGAGGGCGGACCGGCTGTCACGGTCGATGGCCAGGTCGCCCAGCGAGACGATGCCCACCGGGTGCTCCTTCTCGGTCACGGGGAGCCGACGCAGAGCGTGGGAGCGCATCAGTTCGACGGCCTTCTCGATGTCGTCGTCAGGGCTGACGGTGACGACGTCCTCGCTGCACACCTCGGCGACGGTCGTCTGCTCCGGCTCCTTGCCTTCGGCCAGGACGCGGACGACGAGGTCGCGGTCGGTGACGACGCCCTTGATGTGGCCGTCGTCGACGACGAGGACGTCGCCGATGTCCTCGTCACGCATACGGCGCGCGGCCTCGGCCACCGACACCTGCGCCGCGGTGGTGACGACCCGCTCGGTCATGATCTCTCGGATCTTCTGGGACATGGATTTCCTCCCTCTGGGATGCCCTCGTTGCGGCGCCTGCCCCGGCCGCACAGGGGTAAACGGAGGACCACCCTGAGGAACCGCTAGGCGGCCTCGGCGGTGCGGGTGAGGGCCTCGGCCAGTTGGTCGCGGGTCATGCCGGAGCGGCCGCGGATGCCGGCGGACGCTGCCTTCTTGTACAGCTCCGCCTTGCTCAGGGATTCCAGGGACGAGTCCGTGACCCGACCGCGGCGAGCACGCTTGCCGGTGGCCTTTCCCCCGCTCCGGGCCCGTTCGACGCTCGCCCGCAGGGCCTCCGTCAGGTCGACCACGCTCGTGGCCTCCGCCGGGAGTTCGGCCTTCTCCACGGTCTCGCCTGCCTGCTTGGCCCGGATGAGGGCGGCGACCTTCTCCTGGTAGGTGTCGTGGAACTCCTCCGGGTCCCAGCGCATGCCGAGGGCGGTGACGAGCTGCTCCGCCATCTTCGTCTCCTTGGCCCCGGCCTTCGTACGGGACGCCTCGGGAAGGTCGGGGACCTCCTTGCGGGGGTCGCGTATCTCGTCGGCCCAGTGCAGGGTGTGCAGCGTCAGGAGGCCGTCCTCGGACTTGATGGCGACCAGGTACTCGCGGCCGCGCATGACGAAGGTCGCGATACCGGCCCGGTTGGTCCTGGCGAGGGCCTGCTCCAGGAGGCCGTAGACCTTGGCGTACTCCTGGCCCTTGGGGCCGAGGTAGTAGGTGCGGTCGAAGAAGACCGGGTCGATCTCGTCCAGGTCGACGAAGCCGCTGATCTCCAGGGCCTTGGAGCGGCCCGGCGCGATCTCGTCGAGCTCGGAGGGCTCGACCAGGACGTATTCCTCGCCGGTGTCGAAGCCCTTGACGATGTCGTCGAGGTCCACCTCCTTGCCGGTGCGCTCGTTGACGCGCCGGTTGCGGATCCGGTCGGAGGTGCCGCGCTGCAGCTGGTGGAAGTGGAGGGTGTGGCTGTCGGTGGCGGTGTACATGCCTATGGGCACGCTGACCAGCCCGAAGCTCAGCACCCCGGTCCAGACCGGTCTGGCCGTGACGATCACCGCTTCGCCGCGTCGCTCCGTTCCCGGCGTCTGCCCGCCGGGCCCGGCCGGAAACGGCGTCTGGGGAGCCCGGGGGGCCGTACGTGTTTGGCGGCCGCCGGAGCGGATAGCTGCCGTACAGGGGGATCGCGAAGAGGTGAGCCGTCATGGGCGCAGACAGGGCAGACAGGCCGGACAGGCAGCAGGGCGGCGGCATGGACGACAAGCGCCAGACGCCGGGCAAGGGCCGCGAGGAGCAGATCCGCGGGCGTTCGCCGGAGCCCGACCAGCTGAGGACGGGCGGCCGGCCGCGCACTCCCGACGAGGTGGCGCACGAGCGCGGCCGGGAGGACGCGACGATGCGCGACGTGATGCACGACCTGACCGAGGAGGACCTCGACGACATGCGCGACGACCGCTGAGCGCGCAGCGCGGTACCCGTCGGGCCGCGCGGAAGGCCGCGGTGGCCGGCGGGTACGGTTCCAACATGGACTATTCCGCAATGAGTTCGACCGGCGACGGCCAGACGCCGACGGCGGCCGTCAAGGACGTCGCGCGCCGGCAGCTGGTCGAGGTGGGGGCCTCCGCGCTGTCCCTGGAGGCCGTCGCCCGGGGCGGCGGGTGGGCCCTCGCCGAGGTGGAGGCCGCCTTCCCCCACCGGGACGACCTGCTGACCGCGCTGGTCGTCGACGCCTATGACGCGTCCGGCGCCGCGATGGAGCAGGCCGACCGGGCCGCGGTGGAGGCCGGCGCACCGGCCGGTGCCCGGCTGCTCGCGGTCACGCGGGCGCTGCGGCAGTGGGCCTTCGACCACCCGGCCGAGTTCACGCTGATCTACGGTTCGCCCGTGCCCGGCTACCACGCCCCGCAGGACACCGTCGGACCCGCCTCGCGCACCCCCGCGGTGCTCGCGGGCATCGTACGGTCGGCGCTGGAGGCCGGTGAGCTGACCCCGCCGCGGCGCCCGGTGCCGGGGCCGCCGCTGCTCCTGCCGGCCGCGACGGAGCTCTTCGGCGGTGCGCCCGGGGCGCCGTTCCCGGACCTCCTCGAGCGCGGCATCGTCCTGTGGAGCAATCTGATCGGCCTCCTGGTCTTCCAGGTCTTCAGCCGCACCCACGACAGCGTCCGGGACGAGGCCGCGTTCTTCGACTACGCCGTCGCCGTGGCCGCCGAGAGCGTCGGGCTCGTGGTGCCGCTGGAGGAGCCCGCCGGGCAGGCCGCGGGCGCCACCGGCTGAACCCGGACGCGGGGCAGCAGGGCCGCCGCCCCGGGCGGCGGCCCGTCACCGGGCGACGGCCCGCGTCACCCGGCGGCAGTGCCTCGCTCGCGCCACCAGTCCACGGTCGCCCCGACCTGCTCCTCGAGCGGGGTGGCGCGCACCGTGAACGCGTCCTCGTACGCGCTCGCATCGACCACGAACGGGCGGTCGAACTGGTAGCGGATCTCCTTCAGTTCGCGGATCAGCGGGGAGAAGAGCCCGGCCACGCCCAGCACGGCCGGCGGCAGCCTGCGCACCGCGACCGGGCCCGTGCCCGCACGGGCGGTCAGGCGCTCGACCATCTCCCGTACGGAGCGGGCGGGCTGCGTCGGGACGTGCCAGGGCCGCCCCCAGGCCCGCTCCTCGCCCGCGACCTCGACCAAGGCCCTGACGACATCGGGGAGGTACGTCCAGCTGTGCGCGGCGTCCGGGTTACCGAGGGTGGAGACCGGCTTGCCGCGCAGCAGCCGCGGCACGACCCGCGCGGCCAGGTGGCCGCCGTCGGTCACACCGGGCCCGAAGAAGTCCGAGGCCCGCACCTCGACCGCCCTGATGCGGCCCTGCTCGTGCAGCGCACGGGCCCGCTCCCAGACGGCGGCGCGCACCCGCCCCTTGGGGCCGGTCGCCGCGAGCGGCAGGTCCTCGGTCAGGGGAGCGTCCACCGGCCCGTAGCCGTAGAGGTTCCCCAGGAGGACCAGGACGGCCCCGGTGGCCTCGGCCGCGGCGCACAGCGAGGAGGCGAGCCGCGGCCATGCGGCCGGCCAGCGGTGGTAGGGCGGCGCGGCACAGGCGTGGATCGCGGTGGCGCCCCGCGCGGCTTCGGTCAGCCGCGCGCTGTCCGAGGCGTCCAGCGCGAGGTGCTCGATCCCGGGCTCCGGGCGGCGGCCCGAGGTGGTGACCACCCTTACGGTGTGGCCCTGTTCGGCCAGCAGCCGGGCGGTGGCGGCCCCCGCGGGCCCGAAACCTATGACGACATGAATGCTCACGTACGCACACTAACGCGGGCCGCGCGCTCGGCGATCTTGTGCGGGGCGCCGGGCCGGCCGCGCCGGCGGCCGCCGTTTCGCGTTGCGCGGCCGTGCGGCACGGGGCAGGGTCGAGGGGTGGCGCGGCCCGAGCAGGAGGAGGCGACGATGCCCATGGCCTCGGCGGACACGGCCCCGGCGGCCAAGGCCCCGGTCGACCCCGTGACGGCGCCGTGATGCGCCGGCGCGTGATCGTCTCGGGGACGGTGCAGGGGGTGTTCTTCCGGGACAGCTGCCGCAGTGCGGCCCGGGACCAGGGGGTGGCCGGCTGGGTGCGGAACCTGCCCGGCGGTGAGGTCGAGGCGGTGTTCGAGGGGGACGAGGCCGCCGTCGCACGGATGGTCCGGTGGATGCACACCGGGCCGCCGGCGGCCGAGGTGCGCGCGGTCGAGGTGTACGAGGAGCCCCCGGGCCCGACCGCCGGCCCCGGCGGGTTCGAGGTGCGGCCCACCCCGCCGCGCGGCGGCTGACGCCGGCGCGTGTCCGGGCTGCGGCCGCGGGTAGGCGCGCAGGGCGCCGTGCGGACCGCCGCAGGGGCGCTGTCGAGGCCGAGGGAGGAGCCATGCCGCGGATATCGGTGGAGGGCGGCGAGGTCGTCGTCCGGCTGTCCTTGCGGGAGTGGCCGGGCGCGCGCCGCCGGGAGCTGCGCGTACCGGTGGCGGCGCTGCGCCGGGTCGGCCTGGAGCCCAGTTGGTGGCGCGTCCTGCGCGGAGCTCCCGACCGGGGCGTGTGGCGGCCGGGGCGGTGCGTGGGGGTCCGGCGGGTGGACGGGGGCAGGGGCAGGGATTTCGTGGCGGTGAGGGCCGGGGGCCCCGTGCTCTGGATCGACCTGGACCGGGACGCGGCCTTCAGCCGCCTGGCCCTGTCCGTACCCGATCCCGAGGGCGCCGAGCGGGCCCTGCGCGCCCTGCTCCCCGAGGAGCCCGAGGAAGGGCCCGGGCCGACGAGCGCACCGGCCGCGAGCGCGCGCCCGCTCTTGCAGCACGAGGGCGGGACGGCGGACGACCACGGCCGGGAGCCCGGCGTGCCGTCGCGGACCGGGACGGGGGCGCAGCCTCCGGCCGCCGACGAGCGCGTGCGCAGGGCGAACTCGGGCGCGGCCGACACGTCGGGTGACGTGCCGTGACGCCGTCCGCTTCCGCCCGGGCGGCCGGGGGCGGCGGGGCCCGCCGTGCCGAACGGGCCGGTCAGAGGTGGTGGACCGGGGTGGAGGGGTCGGTCCAGTGCCAGTTCTCCGGGGTCCACCGCTTCTTCAGCGCGGTGCGCTGCTTGGTGTAGACGCCGAGGGCCTGCTCGACGGAGGCGGCGAGGTCCCCGAGATCGTCCGGGGCGGGCACGCGCAGGATCAGGTGCTGCTTCTGGTGGACGAGCAGCAGGTCGCCGGAGGGCGTGCAGGCGGTGAGGGTGAAGCGGGTCAGCGGCCGGTAGGTCTTGGTCCCGGTGTCGAGCCGGGCGCGCAGCTCTCCGGCCTTGTTCCAGGCGAACAGGCCGTAGCGGTTGAGGTGGTAGGCGCGGCCGCGGTGCGGATCGGAGGCCAGGTTCCAGCAGAAGCCGGTGAAGGGGCTGTCGCGGTAGGGGTGCATGCCGTCGAGGCGGCCGGCCGGGGCCCCCTGGTCGTCGACGAGGGAGTAGGAGAAGGCGAGGCCGCGGCTGCCGCCGCGCAGGGTGCGCGCGTACACGGGCAGGACGAAGAGGTCGTCGGCGAGGGGGACGGGCCGCTGGAGGCGGGCGCCGTGCCAGCGCCAGGGGTGGCCCTCGCCGGCGAGGAGTTCGGACAGCGAGGGGCGGGGCCGGTGGGTGAGGCCGACCGGTTCGCCGCCGTGGCGGACGTGGGGCTGCACGTCGACCTCGCCCTGGTGCTTGGGCTGCGGGTCGAGGGAGGCGAACGCGCGGATCACCGGCCTGTGTTCGGGGGTGAGGGGGCCGTCGGCCACGCCCACGAGGTTGGGGATGGCGCTGCCGTAGTTCCACACCCCGTACTCGGCGGCGACGCACAGCAGACGGCCCGAGGGGGTCACGCTGATCGAGCCGGCGAAGGGGTTGCCCGGGACGTACGGCTTGCGGAACGGGCGGCCGTCGCCCGAGGAGTAGGCGGCCAGGACACGGCTCAGGTCGGGGGAAATCAGCGTGGTGGAGTTCGGGTGGGCGTTCAGGGACAGGGTGCCGTCGGGCAGCACGCACAGGGTCATGTCCCTGCCGGTCGCCAGGGCCGATTCGGTTCCGTCCAGGTAGTTGCGGCCCGACCGCCCGGCCACGGCGCTCGCCAGGACCTCGCCCTGCGCCGAGTAGCGGGTGATGATCACGTACGTGAAGTTGGCCCGGGCCGGGTCCGGTTCGCTCTCGGCCACGCCCGAGGTGTACCGGCTGACCCCGTACAGCGCGTACACGTCCCCGTTCGCAGCCGCGGCGACGTCGTGGGCGGCGACGCCCCAACCCGTCGAGTACAGGCGGGTGAAGTCGATGCGGTGGGTGTCCACGAGAGTGCCGGGCAGCGCCAGCGGAAACGTCTGGATCATGTACGGAATTGTGCCCGCGGCCACTGACAACACGGGGCGGGCGCCCGCGCTCACCCGTGCGCGGTCCGCGGGGTCCCGTCGTCGAGGAAGCCGCCCGACTGGTGCTGCCACAGCTTCGCGTAGGCCCCGTCCAGGGCGAGCAGTTCCTGGTGGCTGCCCTGTTCGATGATCCGCCCGCGGTCGAGGACGACGAGCCGGTCCATGGCGGCGACCGTGCTCAGCCGGTGCGCCACCACGAGCGCGGTCCGGCCCTCCATGAGCTGCCACAGCGCCTGCTGGACGAGGATCTCGCTCTCCGAGTCCAGGGCGCTGGTCGCCTCGTCGAGCAGCAGGAGCGGCGCGTCGCGCAGGATGGCCCGGGCGAGGGCGACGCGCTGGCGCTGGCCGCCGGACAGTTTCACGCCCCGTTCGCCCACCAGCGTGTCGAAGCCGTCGGGCAGGGCGTCGGCGAACTCCGTGACGTGCGCCGCCTCGGCTGCGCGACGGATCTCGGCGTCGCCGGCGTCCGGCCGGGCGAACGCGATGTTCTCCCGCAGCGTGCGGTGGAACATCGCCGGGTCCTGCGGGACGTACGCGATCAGACTGCGCAGGTCGGCCTGGCGCAGCCGGCTGATGTCCTGGCCGCCGATGAGGATCCGGCCGGCGTTGACGTCGGTCATCCGCAGCAGGAGCCGGGTGAGGGTGGTCTTGCCGCCGCCGGAGCGTCCGACGAGGCCGATCTTCGCCCCGGCGGGCACGTCCAGGTCGAGCCCCTCGAAGAGCGGCTCCGCGCCCGCGTGGGCGAAGCGGACGCGCTCGAAGCGGACGTCGGCGGCCCCGGGCTGAAGCGGTTCCGGCCGGGGCGGGTCGAGCACGGTCGGCGGGGTCAGCAGCAGTTCCGTGAACTGCGCGGCCTCCGTCATCGAGCTCTCCAGGCGACGGTAGATCTGGTTGAACTCGAACATGATCCGCGTGGCGTTCTGGAAGTACGTGAAGGCCACCACGACCGCCTCCACGCCGTGCCCGCCCCCGCCGCCGGCCCCGACTCCGACCGCGACGGCGATCAGCAGGCCCAGCGCGTTGGCCAGCACGGACATCGGTGCGACCACGGTGTCGATGCGGAGGTTGCCGTAGTCCCACGACCTCAGCATCAGCCGCCTCGACTCCGCGACGCGCGAGCGGTGCTCGGCGGCCTCGCGCGGCTCCGCCGCGAACGCCCGGACCGTGTCCATGTTCATGATGCTGTCGGCGACATGGCCCGACACCCTGGCGATCGCCGCCTCGCGCCGGTCGACGAGCGCCTGGCGGCGGCGGATGAGGGGGGCCACACACAGGCCGGTCACCGCGATCATCGCCAGGAGCCACACCACGAGCAGCGGTTCGTACTGCCAGAGCACCACCGAGCCGAACAGCAGCGGTACGAAGCGGCCGATGACCGAGAACGTCAGCGCGTCGACGAACTCCTCGAAGCGGGAGGCGAAGCTGAGCACCCGCTTGGTCAACGATCCGGCGAAGTTGTCGTGGAAGAAGGCGGCGTCCCGGGCGAACAGCTCGTCCAGGCCGATCACGTACAGGTGCTCGATCCCCAGGGCGTCGACGCGGTTCAGGCAGTGCAGGCCGAGGCGCCACAGCGCCTCGGAGAGCAGCAGGACGCCGCCGAAGCCGAGGACGTACGGCAGCGCGCGGCCCAAGGTGGCCCCGTCGTCCCCGGCGAGGCGGGCGACGAGCTTCGCGACGACCAGCGGTGCCACGTAGTTGATGCCGATGTTGCCCAGCGCGGGTAAGAGCATGGCGGGAACCGCGTACCGCCGCAGGCGGGCCAGCTCCCGCCCGTAGTGGCGCAGCGCCAGGACCACCGGCCCCCGCTCCGGCGCCGATCCGGATCCTGATCCGGATACTGCTTCTGCTTCTACTCCTGATCCCATCCCATCCCCCCAGGCGGTCGGCGATCCACGCGGTTGCCTTCCCCGACCCGCCCACGGCTACGCGCCGTGATCACGCCCATCACCCGCAGTAGCGAATCATCACACCGCGGCCTCGCCGCTCCCCTGCTCGGCGCGGTCGACGACGATCACCGCCACGTCGTCCGCCAGCCGGCCCCGGGTATGGCGCATCAGTCCCTCGTGGAGCCCCTCCAGGAACTCCTGCAGGGTGCAGTCCTGCAGTTCCGCCATCGCCTCGGGCAGGGCGAAGAAGGCGTTGTCGCCGTCGCGGGCCTCGATCACGCCGTCGGTGTGCAGCAGCAGCCGGTCCCCGCGCTCGAACACGTAGCTGTCCGTACGGCCGGGCGGGCCGTCGATGAACTCCTCCAGCCCGAGCGGCGGCTGGGGGGACATGGGGTGCAGGGCGTGGACCTCGCCGTTCCGCAAGACCAGCGGAGGGGGATGGCCACGGTTGACCACCTCCACGGTGGGGCCCTCGGGCACCTGCACCACGAGCGCCGTCACGAAGCCCTCCAGGAGTCCGGGCGGGTCGTCCGCGCTCGCCGCCACCGCGTCCCGTTCGAGCGCCGCCGCGCAGTGGTTGATGACCTCCACCAGCTCGTCCTCGTAGTGCACGGCCTCCCGGAACGCGCCCAGCACCACAGCGGCCGCACGGACGGCGGGCAGCCCCTTGCCCCGGACGTCCCCGACGATCATCCTGACCCCGTACCGGGTCTCCACCGCCTCGTACAGATCGCCTCCGATCTGCGCTCCCGTCTCGGCCGCCAGGTACATGCTGGCCGCCCGGACCGGGCCGAGGCGCTCCGGAACGGGCCGCAGCAGGACCTCCTGCGCCGCCGCCGCGATCCGGCGGACCTGGTTGAGCTCCATCTGCCGGCGGGTCCGTACGGTCCTGCTCGTCATCACGCTCGCCGTGGACACGAGGAACAGGGCCAGGAAATTGGTGTAGACCTGCTGGCCGCCCCAGGCGTGGTTGTGCGTGGCGGTGGTGACGCTCACCCCGACGGCGCCCAGCGCCGCCGCGACGGTCCCCATGGGCCCCATGGTGACGGCGGCCAGGGCGGGCGTCGCGACCAGCAGGGGGCCCGTGTAGATGACGTGCGCGGGCGAGAGTTCGATGGCCAGCACCGCCAGTGCGATCACGAAGGGCACGCACTCCGCGAGCCGGAACAGGGCGTGGTGGTGACCGCCGGCTCCCGGCCGAGAGAGCGAGCGGAAGAACGCCCTCATGGGTCCAGCCTGCCCCTCCCGGGCAGATCACTGCCACTCGCCGACCACCGCCGCCCCGTTCCCGGGCCGCCGTACGGCGGACGTCGCGGGCCCGCGCGCGTGGCGTCCGGGGCCCGCGGGCATGCGAGTCACCGTACGGGCGGCGGCCGGACGCCCGCTCGCCCGCCCCGCCCCGCCCCAGCCGCCGCGCCGGCCCCTGCGAACCATGGAGCGCGAGTACGGATGAGCACCGACCCCGCCCCCGACCCGGTGCGCCGGGTCTCCCGCGAGGAGTTCGACGCCCTCTTCGCGGCGGTCCGCACCTGGGGCCGCTGGACCCCCGCCGACCGCGGCGCCTGGAACCGGGTCACCCCGGACCACGTGCGCCGGGCCGCGGCCCTGGTCCGGTCCGGCACGGCGGTGCCGCTGGGCCTGCCCTGGGACACCCGGCCCGGCCCCGACAACGACAGGCCCGCCCTGCACTACATGTCGGACCTCGGCGACGTGGAGGCCCCGGAGCCCGCGACCCACAAGGACTTCCTCGGCACCGACTACCACGGCAAGGCCGTGAGCCACCTCGACGCGCTCTCCCACGTCGCCTACCGCGGGCTGCTCTACGGGGGCCGCCCGGCCCGGGAGGCCGTCGGCGCCGGCGGCGCCCGCTTCGGGTCCGTGGCGGCGCTCGGCCCGTTCGTCGCCAAGGGCGTGCTGCTCGACCTGCCCGCCGTCCTCGGGGTGGACTGGCTGGAGCCCGGTCAGGCGGTCCGGGCCGCGGACCTCCTCGCCGCAGAGCGGGCGCTCGGCGTCACGGTCGACGAGGGCTGTGCGGTGCTGGTGCGCTCCGGCCGGTTCCGCCGCCGCCGGGAGCTCGGCCCCTGGGACGTCGGCGCGGCCGGCGCGGGCCTGCACGTGGACGCCGTGCCGCTGC
Organism: Streptomyces sp. NPDC046876; assembly: GCF_040645035.1. NCBI lineage: Bacteria > Bacillati > Actinomycetota > Actinomycetes > Kitasatosporales > Streptomycetaceae > Streptomyces > Streptomyces sp. NPDC046876. The sequence goes on from NZ_JBEYXK010000015.1 coordinate 10,474, forward strand.
TGGCGGAGCGCGGCATCGCCCTGCTGGGCGCGGACGGGGACAGCGACCTGCGCCCCTCTCCGGTCGAGGGCCTGCACTCCCCCGTGCACGCCCTCGCCGTCGCCGCCATGGGAGTGCCCCTGCTGGACAACCTGGACCTGGAGGGGCTCTCCGCCGCCTGCGCCGGGGCGGGGCGGCACGAGTTCATGATCGTCGTCGCGCCGCTCGACGTGCCCGGCGGGACGGGCTCGCCCGTCAACCCGGTCGCGATCCTGTGAGACGGTGGCCCCGAACGCCCCGGAATATACTCGAATGACTGATTCAGGGCGCAACCATCCCGGCACGGCCGGACCACGGTCCCACTAGGGAAGTGATGCAGATGGGGGTCAGGGGAGAGCAGGTCGGCCCTGCACGCTCCCGTGAGCGGTTCCTGCTGGGCGAGCCGGTCGAGACGGGCGTGCGCAGCGACATCCTGAACTCGTGGGAGCGCTGTCGGCTGCTGGGGCTCTCGCCTGACCAGACCGAGCTCCCCTACCGCAACGACTTCGACCCCGACAGCCGGCTCGTGCACGCCGCCGCACCCGTGCTGGACCGGCTGCAGTCCCGGTTCTCGGGCAGCCAGATGAACGTGTGCCTGGCCGACGGCAACGGCACCGTGCTGCAACGCCGTTTCGGGGACCCCGCATTGGCCCGCGCCCTGCCCCCCATCCAGAGCGTGCCCGGCTTCGTCTTCGCCGAACGCTACGCGGGGACCAACGGCATCGGCCTCGCGCTCGCCGAGCGCCGCCTCATCCAGGTGTACGGGGCCGAGCACTTCGCCGAGCGGTCCCAGTCGAACGCCTGCTCCGCCACCCCCATCCGCGACCAGCTCAGCGGAGACATCGTCGGCGTCCTGTGCTTCGGGTACCCGCACACCTACGAGGACCCGGTGCTGCCCGCGCTGATCCGCCGGGCGGCCGAGAGCATCGAGCGGCGGCTGATGGAGGAGAGCTCGGCCCGGGAGCAGGGCCTGCTGCACACGTACCTCGAAACCCGCGCGCGGGTCGGGGCCGCCGCCGGCCACGGCGGGAACGGGCAGCCGGTCGGGCTGGACGAGCTGGCCGACAGCGGGCTGGACCCCCTGGACCAGATGCTCCTGAAGGAGAAGGCCAGCGAGCTCATCTCCTCGAACCGGCGGGCCGCGGTCGAGGTGCCCCTACCGCACGGCCGCGAGGTCACCCTCCTCAGCCTCCCGCTCACCAGCAGCACCGGGGTGGAGGGGGTGGCCGTCGAGGCCGTCCTGACCGGCGATGAGCCGCCCGTGCACCACCTGGCCGCCGCGCCGCCCGTGCACCACCCGGCCGCCGCGCCGCCCGTGCCCGACACCGCCGCGCGCCCCCGCGGGCCGGACGCCACCGGGCGCGGGGCGACCACGGGGCTGGTGCTCGTGGGCGAGCCCGGGGTCGGGAAGTACGCCGTCGCGGCCCGGCGCCGCCTGGAGCTGCTGGCCGAGGCCAGCACCCGGATCGGCACCACCCTGGACGTGAGCCGGACCGCCCGGGAGCTCGCCGAGGTGGCGGTCCCGCGGCTGGCCGACTACGTCACCGTCGACGTACCCGAGGCCGTGCTGCGCGGCGACGAGGCCGTCGACCCCGCGCTCGAGCTGCAGCGCACGGTCGTCCACGGCATCCGCGAGGACTGCCCGTTCTATCCGGTCGGCCGGCGGGTGGAACTGCGCCCCGAGACCCCCCACATGCGCTGCCTGGCCAGCGGGCAGGCCGTCCTGGAACCCGAGCTGGCGCTCGCCGCCGGCTGGATATGCCAGGGAAGCGAGCACGCCGGGCGGATCCTCGCCCGCGGCGTGCACTCGCTGATCTCGGTCCCGCTGCTCGCGCGCGGCGTCCTGGTGGGCATCGCGAGCTTCTACCGCGCGCAGGACCCGGCCCCCTTCGGGGACGACGACAGCTGGCTGGCCCAGGAGCTCGCGGCCCGCGCCGCCCTGTCCATCGACAACGCCCGCCGCTACACCCGCGAGCACACCCTCGCCCTGGCACTGCAGCGCAGCCTGCTGCCGCGCGGCCTCCCCGAGCAGGGCGCCGTCGAGGTCGCCCACCGCTACCTGCCCGCCGAATCCGGGGTGGGCGGCGACTGGTTCGACGTCATCCCGCTCTCCGGCACCCGCGTCGCCCTCCTCGTCGGCGACGTCGTCGGCCACGGACTGCACGCCGCCGCCACGATGGGCCGGCTGCGGACCGCCGCCCGCAATTTCGCCGAACTGGAACTCGCCCCCGACGAGCTCCTGACCCACCTCGACAACCTGCTGGTACGGCTGGACCGGGAGGAGGGCTGCGACGACGGGACCGGCAGCACCGCCGGCATCGCCGGCGCCACCTGCCTGTACGCGGTCTACGACCCCACGACACGGCAGTGCACCATGGCCCGCGCCGGCCACCCGCCGCCCGCGCTGGTCCATCCGGACGGCACCGTGTCCTTCCCCGAGCTGCCCGCCGGCCCCCCGCTCGGACTGGGCGGCCTGCCCTTCGAGACGGCCGAGATCCAGCTGCCCGAGGACAGCACGCTGGTGCTCTACACCGACGGGCTCATCGAGGACCGCGAGCGCGACATCGACGTCTCCCTCGACCAGCTGCGCCGCGCCCTGGCCCACCCGGACCGGGCGCCCGAGGCCACCTGCCAGGCGGTCATCGACGCCGTGGCCCCCGAACACCCCGGCGACGACATCGCCCTGCTGGTGGCCCGTACGCACACCCTGCCCGCCGACCGGATCGCCGCATGGGACCTGGCCGCCGACCCCGCCCTCGTCGGCGACGTCCGCGCCGCCGCCACCCGTCGGCTCGCCGAGTGGGGACTGGAGGAGCTGGCGTTCGCCGCGGAGCTGATGCTCAGCGAGCTGGTCACCAACGCGGTCCGGTACGGCACCGAGCCCATCCAGGTGCGCCTGATCCGCGACCGCACCCTGATCTGCGAGGTCTCCGACGGCAGCAGCACCGCCCCGCACCTGCGCCGCGCGGCCGGCACGGACGAGGGCGGCCGCGGCCTGTTCCTCGTCGCACAGCTCTCCCAGGCCTGGGGCACCCGCTACACGCCCCGGGGCAAGGTCATCTGGGCGGAGTGCGCGCTCGACGCGGTCGCCTGACGGCAACGGTCGACCACCCGGGCACCCAAACCGGACACCACCCGGGGACACCACCCGGGCACTCGGCCACTGGACCATTGGAGCCACAAGGATGGCGATGTGCCGGGTAGTGCACCGTAGGTCCCCGGGGTTCCCCCGCCTCCGCCCTACGCTGCGGACGAGAACTGCCCCGGCCTGCCCCGGAGACGTCCGTGCATGACACTTCCGCCCCCTCGACGAGCCCGCCCGGGCGCCCCGGCGCGGAGCCTCTCGTCCGGGTGCGCGGTCTGGCCAAGCGGTTCGGCGGCACCGTCGCCCTCGACGGGGTCGACCTCGACCTCCACCGCGGCAGCGTCCTCGCCCTCCTCGGGCCGAACGGAGCCGGGAAGTCCACGCTGATCAAGGTGCTCGCCGGCGTCCACCACGCCGACGCGGGCGAGGTGACCGTCGCCGGGCACCCGCTCGGCTCCGACGCCGCCGCGCGGACGATGTCGTTCATCCACCAAGACCTCGGACTCGTCGACTGGATGACCGTCGCTGAGAACATCGCCCTGGGCACCGGCTACCCGCGCCGCTTCGGCCTGGTCTCCTGGCGACGGACCCGGGAGCGCTGTGCCGAGGCCCTGGAGACCGTCGCCGGACACCTGGACGCCGACGCGCGGATCGCCGACCTCGCCCCCGCCGAGCGCTCCCTCGTCGCCATCGCGCGGGCCCTCGCGAAGCGGGCGGAGCTCTTCGTCCTCGACGAGCCGACCGCGACCCTTCCCGCCGCGGACTGCGCCCGGCTCTTCGACGTCCTGCACGCGCTGCGCGACCGGGGCCACGGCATCCTCTACGTCAGCCACCGGCTCGACGAGGTGTACCGGGTCGCGGACACCTTCGCCGTGCTGCGCGACGGCCGCCTCGTCAGCCACGGGCCCCTCGCCCCGTACAGCCCGTCCCTGCTGGTGCGCGACATCGTGGGGAGCGAACTGCCCGGCCGCCGGACGGCCGCCGCCACGCCCGCCGCCACCCCCGCCTCCGGGGCCGCCTCCGCAGGCGCCGGCCCGCTGCCCGTCCTGCGGCTCGACGCGGTGGCCACCGACCGCACCGCACCCGTCAGCCTGGAGCTGCGCCCCGGCGAGGTCCTCGCCCTGGTGGGCCTGACCGGATCCGGCCACCTCCACCTGGGCCGCGCCCTCGCCGGGGCGGGGCCCTGCCTCGGCGGGCGGGCACTGCTCGGCGGCCGTCCGTACCGCCCCCGCACCGTCGCCGAGGCCGTCGGCCGCGGCGTCGGTTTCGTGGCCGGCAACCGCCAGGAGGAGGGCTGCGCCGCCGACCTGACCGTACGGGAGAACTTCCTGGCCAACCCGCGGGCGGCCGGAGTCCCGGGCCTGCGCTGGACCGCTCCGCGCCGGGAGCGCGCCGAGGCCGCCGCCCTGATCGAGCGGTTCTCGGTGCACCCCCGGGACAGCGAGGTGCCCATCGCCGGCCTGTCCGGCGGCAACCAGCAGAAGGTGGTCGTCGGGCGGTGGCTGCGGGGGCGGCAGCGCCTGCTGGTCCTGGAGGAGCCGACCGCGAGCGTGGACGTCGGCGCCAAGGCCGCGATCCACCGCCTCCTCGACGACGCGCTCGCCTCCGGCCTGGCGGTCCTGCTCGTCTCCTCCGACTTCGAGGAGGTCGCCGACCTCGCCCACCGGGCCCTGGTGTTCGTCCGCGGGAGGGTCGCGGCCGAGCTGTCGGGCGAGGCCCTGACCGTCGCCGAACTCACCCGCACCGCCTCGGCCATGCCCGCCATCACCGGAAACGCGGCGCACCGGTGACGGCCGGACCGTCCGCGCGCCGCCGGCTGCCGGGGCTGCCGCACGGCCACCGTCACGGCCACGGCCACGGCCACCTGCTCGGCACGTACGGGCTCCTGGCCCTGACCGCCCTGCTGTTCCTGGTCTTCTCCCTCGCGCTTCCCGACACCTTCCCCACGCGGGAGAACGTCTCCTCGATCCTGTTCAACCAGTCCGTGCCCGCCCTCCTGGCGCTCGGCGCGACGATCCCCGTCGCCAGCGGCAACTTCGACCTGTCCATCGGCTACGGGCTGGGGCTGGCGCACGTCATGGTGATGCACCTGATCGTCGACGAGGGCGTGGCCTGGCCGCTGGCCTGCCTGGCCGTCGTGCTCGGCGGGGCGCTGGTCGGCGCCCTGAACGGCATCGTCGTCGAGTTCGGGCGGATCGACTCGTTCATCGCGACGCTCGGGACCGGCAGCATCATGTACGCCCTCACCGGCCGGCTCACCGAAGGGAGCCGCATCGTCCCCGGCCCGGAGGGCCTGCCCGCCGCCTTCACCGGGCTGTACGACGGGCGGTTCCTCGGCCTGCCGCTGCCCGCGTTCTACGTCCTCGGGGTCACCGTCGCCCTGTGGGTGGTGCTGGAGCGGCTGCCGCTGGGCCGGTACCTGTACGTCATCGGCTCCAACCCCCGCGCCGCCGCCGTCCTCGGCATCCCCACCCGGCGGTACTGCGTGTACGCCTTCACCGGCTCGGGCCTGGTCGTCGGCGTCTGCGGGGTCCTGCTCGCCGCGCAGCAGCAGATCGGCAACCCGAGCGTCGGCCTGGACTACCTGCTGCCCGCCTTCGTCGGGGCGCTGCTCGGCTCGACCACGATCAAGCCGGGCCGGGCCAACGCCCTGGGCACGCTCGTGGCCGTCAGCGTGCTCGCCGTGGGGCTCGCGGGGATCGGCCAGCTCGGCGCCCGGTTCTGGGCCACACCGCTGTTCAACGGCGCCACCCTGCTGCTGGCGGTCGGCCTGGCCGGTTACGCCTCCCGGCGGCGGCTGCGCACCCGGGCCGCCCCGGACCGGCCGCCGGCCGCGGGGCCGCCGCCCGCGCCGGCGGGGAACGGCACGGGGTAGCGCCCGACCCCGCAGTCCAGGTCAACGTCCCCCAGCGTCATCGTCAGGAGCACCGTGTACCCGAACCGCACGACCGCCCTCGCGACCGCGGCCCTGGTGGCGGCCGCGGCCGCCGCCCTCGCCGGCTGCGGGGGCGGACCCGCGGGCACGGGCCTGCCGGCGAGCGCCGTCCCGTCGTCGTCCGGCGGCTGCCCGGCCGCCCTGAGGACGGCGCAGGCGGCCGTGCGGGCGGCCGAGAACACCGACGCCGCGTGGAACGGTCCCACGAGCGGACCTGCGGCGGTCCCCGACAAGACGCTCGTCTACGTCGCGCAGACCATGACCAACCCGGGCGTGGCCGGAGTCGCCAAGGGCGTCGAGCAGGCGGCCACGGCCATCGGCTGGAAGGTCCGGGTGATCGACGGGGAAGGAACCCCGGCCGGGGTCCAGGCCGCGCTCAGCCAGGCGGTCGCCCTCAAACCCTCCGGCATCGTCATCGGCGGCTTCGACCCCCGGCTGACCTCCCGGCAGGTGGCCGCGGCCCGGGCGGCGGGGATCCCGCTGGTGGGCTGGCACGCGGTCAGCTCGCCCGGACCGAGCGCGGACCCGCCGCTCTTCACGAACGTCACCACGAAGGTGGAGGACGTCGCGAGGATCAGTGCCGACTGGGTGATCGCCCGGTCCGGGGGCCAGGGCGGGGTCGTCGTCTTCACCGACGACTCGATCCCCTTCGCCCGGACCAAGGCCGAGCTGATCAGGCGGCAGCTGGCCGGATGCCCCGGCGTGAGGCTCCTGTCCTCCGAGAACATCCCCATCCCGGACGCGAGCCAGCGCACCCCGCAGGAGGTCTCCTCCCTGCTGTCGCGCTTCCGCGGCGCGTGGACCCACTCCGTGGCCATCAACGACCTCTACTTCGCCGATGCCGCACCGGCCCTGCGCGCCGCCGGGAAGCCGGGCACCGGGCCGCCGTTCAACATCGGTGCGGGCGACGGCGACCCGTCCGCCTTCCAGCGCGTCAACAGCAGGCAGTACCAGGCCGCGACCGTCCCCGAACCGCTCGCGCAGCAGGGCTGGCAGATCGTCGACGAGTTCAACCGCGCCTTCGCCGGGCAGCCCGCCAGTGGTTACGTCGCCCCCGTCCACGTGGTCACGGCCGACAACAGCGGCGGGGCAACGTCCTGGGACCCGCGGGGCTACCGGGAGGCGTACGAGAAGATCTGGCACGGGTAGCGCCCGCGGGGCGGCGGGGTGGGGCCGCCGACTACCGGGGCGGCGCGGCGGACGCCCACACGGTTCCGCGGGCCTCGTACTCGAGCATGGCCTCCAGGCCGGTGGCTGCGTCGGCCCCGAGCTCGCGGCGTACGAGCCACAGGGCGAGTTCGAGGCCCGAGGTGATGCCGCCCGCGGTGACGAGGTCGCCGTCGTCGACCACGCGCGCGCTCTTCAGCACGCCGCCCTGCTGTTCCAGATCGGCCCGTGCCTTGTGGTGCGTGGTGCAGGGGCGTCCCTTGGTGAGTCCGGCGGCGGACAGCAGCATGACGCCGGTGCACAGGGCGCTGATGGTGAGCCCGGGGCGGGCGGCAGCTGCCAGGGCACGCGGCAGGGTGCCCCGCCCGATCTCGGCCCACACCCCCGGATCCGTGCGGCGCGCGTAACCGCCGCCCGGCACCACCAGCACGTCGGCCTCCGTCGGCGCCCACGGGTGCAGGCCGCGGACCTCCGTACCGTAGGCGGCACGGACCGCGGGGCGGTGCGGGGCGGTGACGTAGCGGACGTCGACCGGGCGGTCCGTGAAGAAGCGGGCCGCGGAGAAGACCTCGTACGGTGCGGCGAAGTCGAGCTCCTCGACGCCGTCGAACATGACGACGTGGACGCGCAGGGGCGCGCCGGGTGTGCGGGCCCCGGACGGAGTGGACGGGGCGGCTGCGTGTGCCGGGGCCGCTGCGGAGAGCCCGGCCACGGCGCCGACGGCCCCGCCGGCGCCGAGCACGGTCGACGCGCGGAGCACGTCCCTTCGGTTCAGGTGCATGCAGTACTCCTGCCGGTTGCGGTTCGGGTGCGGGGGATGTGGCCCGGGGCCACGCAACAGACAGTCGGACGGCCCGCCCTCCGGGTTCCCGGGAAGGCCGAGGTCGACACCGACGGTGACGGCAGCCATCGGGCGCCGCCGGTGCGGACGGAGCACGAACTGCGGGCGCGGGATGCCCTGTTCGGACGCATAGCGGAGAAGAACGAGATGCGCAAGACCCCTTGGAGGCGGGCCTCCCGTAACGCTACGTGTCCGTAACGAGCGGAGCCGTGCCGGAGGCGGCACGTGTTGCCTCGATGTCATTCGGTGTTCGCTCAGAGGATGCTCAGATCCGGATAACGATCGCGTCACCGGACAGGGTCTTTAGGCCTGGTCACAGGCGAATGACCGATATGCCCGTGATGTACGCCACGGTCATGCGCCGGATGCCGTGATACATCTTCACGACCGCCTGCCGGACACCACCCATGTCCGTGCAGGGGCGCTGACGCCGGCCGACCGCCGGCATGCAACTCCATCAGCATCCGGGGGATCGGAACCCGATCCGCAGCCGAGCGCGGCGCGGGTCGGCATGGAGCGGAAAGGCGCACCACAGCATGACCTCGACGCAGGTCGACAACCACCACGGCGACGGCACCACGGCCACGGGCAGCACGCCCGAGGAGGGCTACGAGCGCGGTCTCGGCAGCCGCCAGGTCCAGATGATCGCCATCGGCGGCGCCATCGGCGTCGGCCTCTTCCTGGGCGCGGGCGCGAACATCGCGAAGGCCGGGCCCAGCCTCATCCTGATGTACGCCCTCGCCGGCGTCATCGTCTTCTTCATCATGCGGGCGCTCGGCGAGCTGCTCCTGTACCGGCCCGTCTCGGGCTCCTTCGCGGAGTACGCCCGCGAGTTCCTCGGTCCGTTCTTCGGGTTCGTGACCGGATGGACGTACTGGCTCATGTGGGTGGTCACCGGCATGGCCGAGCTGACCGCCGCGGCCATCTACGTGCACTTCTGGTTCCCGGACATCCCGCAGTGGGTGACGGCCCTGGTCTTCCTGGTCGTCCTGTACGTCGCGAACCTCATCTCGGTGAAGATCTTCGGCGAGATCGAGTTCTGGTTCTCGATGGTCAAGGTCACCGCCCTGATCGGCATGATCGTGATCGGCATCGGCGTCGTGACCTTCGGCTTCAGCCAGGCCGGCGACACCGCCGCCGTCTCCAACCTGTGGGCCTTCGACGGCATCTTCCCGATGGGCGTCGGCTCCAGCCTGATGACCCTGCAGGGCGTGATGTTCGCGTACCTGGCCGTCGAGCTCGTCGGTGTCACCGCGGGTGAGTCCGAGAACCCCGAGAAGACCCTGCCCAAGGCGATCAACACCCTGCCGTGGCGCATCATCGTCTTCTACGTCGGCGCCCTCAGCGTGATCCTGATGGTCGTGAAGTGGACCGAGTTCCAGCCGGGCGTCAGCCCGTTCGTGGCGGCCTTCGCCAAGATCGGCATCCCGGCGGGTGCGGCCATCGTCAACTTCGTGGTCCTCACCGCGGCCCTGTCGTCCTGCAACTCCGGCATGTACTCCACCGGGCGCATGCTGCGCGACCTGGCCGCCAACTCCGAGGCCCCCAAGGTGCTCGGCAAGCTGAGCTCCACCAAGACCCCGGCGATCGCCATCACCCTCTCCGTCGCCCTCATGGGCATCGGCGTGGTCCTCAACTACGTCGTCCCGGAGAAGGCCTTCGGCTACGTCACCTCGGTGGCGACCGCGGCCGGCATCTGGACCTGGCTGATGATCCTCGTCAGCCACATCCGCTACCGCCGCGCGGTGGACGCCGGCAAGCTGCCCGCCTCCTCCTTCCCGGCCCCCGGCGGCACCGTGTGCAGCTGGATCGCCGTGGCCTTCCTGCTGCTGGTCACCGCGATGATCGCCATCGACCCCGACAGCCGCGTCTCCCTGTACGTGGGCGCCGGCTGGGCGGTGTGCCTGGCGGTCGGCTGGGCGGTGCTGAAGTCCCGCAACCCGCAGATCGCGGCGCGGGCCGGTGCCGGTGCCGGTGACGAGGACCCGGAGCTGGAGCCCGCGGGCCGCTGACCCGCGTGCCCTGCCCTGCTCTGTCCGAAGGGGGCGTACCGACCGCACCACGGTCGGTACGCCCCCTTCGGCGTGGCGCGCAGGGCAACCCCACACGAGGCTCCTGCGTCCTTCTCGGCAGGACGCGTGACGCGCGCCGCCCACGAAAGCAGGACATGCCATGAGCGACAAGGCCCGCACTCTCTTCGACGCGCTCGACCTCGACCACGACGGCACGCTGACGCGCGCCGAGGTCATCGAGGCCCTCCGGGCCAAGGGCCCGACCCTTGCCGCGCAGGGCGTGATCCCCTTCTGGGGCGTCGGCGACGAGGACGACTCCTCGGCCCTCTTCGACGCCGCCGACCAGAACGGCGACCGCGTCCTGACCTTCGAGGAATTCGCAGCAGTCGCCGACCGCCGCTTCGGCTGGTAGCCCCGCCGGCCTTCGAAGCCGGGGTCGGCGAATCCAGCCCCGCCGGCCTTCGAAGCCGGGGCCCGGCAAAACCAGCCCCGCCGGTCTTCGAAGCCGGGGTCGGCGAATCCAGCCCCGCCGGCGATTGAGGCGCGGGGTCTGGGGCAGCGCCCCAAGAAACCCGGTTCCGCCCTGCCGGACGGGCTCCGCGGCGGGGCCGGGGTGGTCAGGCCGTCGGGGTCATGTCGTACGTGATCCACATCGTGCGGGTGGCCACCTGGTCGTACTTGCCCCGCGCCCGGTGGTTGTCATCGGCGGTGATCCACCGCACCACGCTCCACCCCCGCTCCGCGGCGATCTCCCGCAGCCCGGCCAGCAACAGGTCGGCCGCGCCGGACCCCCGGCTCTCGGGAGCGACGAACAGGTCGTCGAGGAAGCAGCCGACCGTCGCCGACAGCGGCCGCGCGAACGGCCGGTAGTGGGCCAGGCCGACGAGCCGCCCCTCGGCGTCCTCCGCGACGAGGGCGTTCACCTCGTGCTCCGGATCCCGCACCCAGGACCACACCCGCTCCGCGGCCTCCTCGGTCTGCTCGACGCGGTAGAAGTCGGCGTACCCGCGGTAGAGCGCACGCCACTGCGGGAAGTCCTCCGCGCGGACCGCGCGGACCTGGATGTCGGACATGGGGACACACCTTCGTACGGCTCGAACTGTCGGTCGGGAAACCGATCATGCCGGAGGCCCGCACCGGCAATGCCGCCGGCCCGTCGAAGCCGGGGCCGGGAGTGCGCCGCGGTGGACAGGTCGGGCGGCCTCCGCACGGCCGGGTCAGTCGACCGAGGCGAGCAGGGTCAGGACCGTGGCCTCCATGGCCCGCCGCGCCTCCTCGGGGCTGAGCCCGGTGGTGCGCCAGTGGTACCAGGCCCCCCAAGTGGTCACCACGTCCAGCCCGTTGAGGAGGTCCGTACGGCGCGGGCCCGTCAGCGTGTCCAGTTCCTGCGCCAGCACCGCCTCCAACCGCCGGCGCCCCTCGGCGAAGGCCTCGTCCCAGGCCTGCCGGATCCGGGGCGACGGGTGGTCCAGCCGCATCACCGCCAGCCGTGTCGGAGTCATCCATTCCAGGATCCGGGCGCGCTGCTCCACGAGCGCGGCGACCCGCACCGCCCGCGCCCCGCTCGTCGGCAACGGCCTGATCTGCTCGGCCAGTTGCTCCAGCCGCCGGGTGATCGCGGTGTCCACGAGCTGGGCCATGTCGGCGAAATGGTGGAAGACGGAGCGCCGCGAGACCCCGGCGTACGCGGCCACCTTCTCCGCGGGGAACTCGGTGGCACCCTCGTCGAGCAGGGCCAGCAGGGCGTCGGCGATCTTCTCGCGCGTCTGCCGGCCGCGCTCGGTCCGCCCGTCCACCGCGGCCCCGGCCCGGGCCCCGGCCCCCTTGCCCCGCTCCGGGTTCCGGCCCGGCTTCCGTTCCGGTGTGCGCTCCACCCCGGCCTCCCTTCTCCGATTGACATTGTTGCACTTCAAGTGCAAACGTGAATCTGCACTCCGAGTGCAAGTTGTTCCGGCAGCAGAGGAGAAGCCGCACGATGTTCCACGCCCTGGGGCGCAGCTGTGCCCGTAGACCCGGCCGGGTCCTCACCGCCTGGCTGGCGCTGCTGCTCGCGCTCGGCGCCGCGGTCCTGGTGTACGGCCGGGCCACGAGCGAGGCGGTGACCATCCCCGGCAGCGACAGCCAGGCGGCGCGGGACGCGGCCGAGGCCTTTCCCGGACCGGCCTCCGGTAGCCAGCCCGTGGTCCTTCACACGGCGGCCGGCGGAGCCCCGCTCACCTCCGAGGCCCTGCGGACGGCGGTCGAGGCCGCCGCGGCGGACATGGCCCGCGTCGACCACGTCGTCTCCGTCACCACGCCCTACTCCCCCGCCGGCCGGGCGGCGATGAGCGCCGACGGGCACACCGCGTACCTCTCCGTCGGGCTCGACGTCACCGGCCGCGACATCACGCCCGAGGTCAGCCGCGCCGTGACGGCCGCCGCCGAGCCGGCGCGCAGGGCCGGGATCGAGGTGGCACCGGGCGGCGATCTCGCCGCGGCCGCGGACAAGGGGTCCACCGGGCACAGCGAGCTGATCGGCCTGGCCGCGGCCGCCGTCATCCTGTTCCTCGGGCTGCGCAGCGCCACCGCGGCGGGCCTGCCGCTCGCGGTCGGGATCGCGGGCCTGGTGATCTCGCTGTCCGTGATCGGCCTGGTCGGGCACCTCATGGACATGCCGTCCTCGGGTGCGACCATCGCCGCCATGATCGGGCTCGGCGTGGGCATCGACTACACGCTGTTCTGCCTGACCCGCTTCCGCACGCTCCTGGCGGCGGGCATACCGGTGGAGGAGGCGGCCGCGCGCACCACGGCCACCGCCGGCAAGGCCGCGGCGTTCGCGGGCTGCGCCGTGGCCGCCGCCCTCGCGGGCCTCGCGCTCGGCGGGCTTCCGCTGCTGTACGCACTCGCGCTCGCGCCGGGTATCGCCGTGCTCGTGGCGGTCCTGGCCGCCCTCACCCTGCTGCCGGCCCTGCTCTCCCTGCTCGGTAGGCGGCTGGCCCCGCGCACGAACGCCACCGGCTCGGACCACGACCCCGACCACGACACCGCCGTCGGGGCGCGCTGGCACCGGCTGGCCGTGCACGTCGCCGACCGGCCCTGGCGCCATCTGCTCTGCGGTCTGGCGCTGATGGCCGTACTCGCCCTGCCCGCCGCCTCGTTGACCTTCGGTCAGCTCGACGCCGGGGACAAGGCCCGCAGTACCGACAGCCGCCTCGCCCACGACCGGATGGCGGACGCCTTCGGACCCGGCGCGGGCGGCCCGCTCCAGGTGACCGCCTCCCTGCCGACCCCCGCACCGGGGCCGACGGACAGCCGCGTCGACGCGGTCACCGCCGCCCTCGGGCGGACTCCGGGCGTCGCCGCGGTCAGCCCGCCGCAGCTCGCCGGGGACGCCCGCACCGTCCGCTGGCAGGTCACCCCCACCACCGGCCCCGGCGACCCGGACACCGCCGAACTCGTCGCCCGCCTCAGGGAGTCCACCCTGCCCGGAGCCACCGCCGGCACGGGCGCGGTCACCCACGTGGGCGGGGCGGCCGCCGCCCAGGCCGACCTCAACGACCGGCTCGCCGGCCGGATGCCCGCCGTCATCGCCACCGTCGTCGCCGTCGCCGCACTGCTGCTCCTGCTCGCGTTCCGCTCGCCCGTCGTCGCGGCCAAGGCCGCCGTGATGAACCTGCTCTCGGTCGGCGCCGCGTACGGGGTGCTCACCGCCGTGTTCCAGTGGGGCTGGGGGGCTGGACCCCTCGGCCTCGACGGGCCCGTGCCGATCCCCGGATACGTCCCGCTGCTGATGTTCGCCGTGCTGTTCGGGCTGTCCATGGACTACGAGGTGTTCCTGCTGGCCTCCGTGCGCGAGGCGTACCTGCAGCACGGGGACAACCGACGCGCGGTGGTCACGGGCCTGGCCGGCACCGGTCGGATCATCACCTCCGCAGCCATGATCATGGTCTGTGTGTTCCTGAGCTACCTGTTGTCCGACGATCCCGTGGTCAAGATGTTCGGCATCGGCCTGGCGACCGCCGTGGCGCTGGACGCAACCGTCGTACGCGGGCTGCTGGTGCCGACGAGCATGGTGCTGCTCGGCTCCCGGAACTGGTGGCTGCCCGCCTGGCTCGACCGGCTGCTGCCCCACATGGAGATCGAGGGCGAGTCGCTGCCGGCGGCCGCCCCGGGCCCTGCCACCGCCCCCGCCACCACCAACGCGACCACCACCACCGAGTCCGTCTCCGCCCCGTGAGGAACCGCATGCCCGCCGCTTCGAGCCGCCCGCGCCGCCGCGCCCGTACCGCCATCGCCGTCACCGCGCTGCTCGCGACCGCCCTCCCCGCGGCCGATGCCCTCGCCCGCCACCAGGGCGAGAGCCGGCTCGCCGACCGGATCGCCTCCCGCCACCCGGACCTGCGGTCGGCCCCGCAGGTGAGCATCGAGGGGTACCCCTTCCTCCTCGACGCCGCGCGCGGCTCCCACCCCGAGGTCCGGGTCACCGCCGACGCCGTCACCGCGGACGGGCATCCCGTACGGGCGGACGTGGAACTGCGGGAGGTCTCCGAATGCCCCGGCGGCCACTGCGCGTCGGAGGTCGACGCCCGCTTCACCGTCCCCTTCGACTCGCTCGGCGCGCGGACCGACCGCGCCCTGCGCGTGTCCGACGCGGGAGACGGCCGTCTGCGCATCGAACGCCGTGCCTTCGGCATACCCGTCGTCGTCACGGCCCGACCGCACCTGGAGAACAACACGGTCACGCTCCAGGCCTCCGCCGCCACCCTGGCCGGGCACCCCGTCGACCCCGCCACTCCGGCCATCGCCCAGGCCCTCGCCGAGCGGCGCTGGGAGCTGCCCGCCCTCCCGCTGGGGCTGCGGGCCTCGGAGATCACGGTGGGACCGGACGGCGTCACCGCCCACGCCCGCGGCGAACGGGTCGCCCTCGGCTGAGCGGGCACTGCGGCGGGCGGCGGTATTCGGCTCCGAAAGGAGTGTCGGGGAACACTTTCGGCCCTTCTCGCGGAGGGGTCGGCCGTCCGCCGCATTCGCGCGGTTAGGATCCCGGCATGATCACGGCCCGGTCATCCTCAGGTGCGCCGCGGATTCGGGGATGCCGGAATCCGGTCGCAGCGTTCTGGCTGGCCTTGCTGTTCTTCGGTTTCCTTTGTGCGCACGGTGCGTGTGCCGGTACCGCTGCGGGCGTCGCCGCCGGTACGGCGCACCACTTCTCCGCCCCGCCGGCGGTGGAGGTCTCGGCCGCCGCGTTCCCGGGCGGGACGAGCACCGCCGTGGCCGTGTCCGCTCCCCCGGAGGACGGTTCCCCGCATCCCGTGGAGCACTGCGTACCGGGGCGGCCGGATCTCGATGCGGTGACCGCCGACTGCCCGCGTGCCGAGGGGCCCCACGGCGCCGCGTGCCTCCCCGGCGGCGCGGTGCCCGCGCCGCCGGGTGCGCCGCAGACGTACGGCGTGGTGGTCTGTCCCACCCCCGGCGTGCTGCGCATCTAGGCGGCACACGGGCCGAGTCGGCCCGTTCGGTTCACCCTTCCCGGGGTGTACGCCGGGCCGCGACCCGGCGTACACCGCTGCCCGAGCCGAAGCGGCTCCACGGAGGAACCGTGTCGTTCCACCCCCATCACCGGCCCCGGCCCCGGCCCCGGTCCTGTCGCCACCGCGGTCCGCAGGGCCGGACCCGGCGGTTCGTCCTGGCCGCCCTGACCCTGCTCGCCTTCACCGCGGCCCTGATCGGCTGCCTGCACCACACCGGGGCCCCGTCCACCTCACCGGCAGCGGCAGCGGCAGCCGCGTACGGCGCCCCCGCGCACGACCACCAGCCCCACCCTCACCACCCCTGGTTCACGGGGGATTCCCGGGACGTTCCCGAGCACGACGAATCCTGCATTCCGGATTACCCCTCCCGGACGGTCCAGGAGTCCTCCGCGCCGCGCCCCGCCTCCGTACCCGTTCTCTTCGCGGTGGTGCTCGGCCTGTTCGGTGCGCGCCTGCCCGTGCCCGGACGACGGCGCGGTTCTCCCTTTCCCGTGCGGGCCCGCGAGGGCCGGACCGTGCAGGCCACCGTCTGCTGCTGGCGCATTTAGGACTCGTTCGAGCGGCCGCTCCTGCGGCGGCCGCCGCCCGTACCCGCCCCGCGGAGCCCGTCCTGCTCCTCCGCGCGGCCGGCGCACGGGCGCGATGTGCACGGAAACAGCCATCCACGAACGAGAGCCGAGGAAATGTCCTCTCCGTCCACTCAGACCACCCAGCCCCTCCGCACGGCCCTCTCAGGGCTCGTCGGCAACACCCCCCTCCTGCGCGTCTCCGAGCCGTTCGCCCCCGAAGGCCACGGATTCTGGGCCAAGTTGGAAGGCTTCAACCCCGGCGGCATCAAGGACCGCCCCGGCCTGCACATGGTCGAACGGGCCCGCGCCCGGGGCGCCCTGAAGCCCGGCGCCCGGATCATCGAGTCCACCAGCGGCACGCTGGGCCTCGGCCTCGCCCTGGCCGGCATGGTGTACGGGCACCCCGTCACCCTGGTGACCGACCCGGGGCTGGAGGCGTCCATGACCAAACTGCTGACCGCCTACGGGGCGCAGGTCAACGTGGTCTCCGAGCCGCACCCCACCGGCGGCTGGCAGGAGGCGCGCCGCGAGCGGGTGCGGCAGCTGATGGCCCGGCACCCCGGATCCTGGTGCCCCGACCAGTACAACAACCCGGACAACACCAGCGCCTACACCCCGCTCGCGCTGGAACTCGCGGCCGAGCTCGGGCACGTCGACGTCCTCGTGTGCAGCGTCGGCACCGGCGGGCACTCGGCCGGCGTCTCGCGGGTCCTGCGGCAGCTGTACCCGCAGCTGGAGCTCGTCGGGGTCGACACCGTCGGCTCGACGATCTTCGGCCAGCCGGCCCGCCCGCGGCTCATGCGCGGCCTGGGGTCGAGCATCTACCCGCGCAACGTCGCGTACGGCAACTTCACCGAGGTGCACTGGGTGGCGCCGTCGGAGGCGGTGTGGGCCTGCAGGCAGCTCGCGTCGTCCCACTACGCCACCGGCGGGTGGAGCGTCGGCGCGGTGGCGCTGGTGGCGGGCTGGCTGGCCCGTACGCGGCCCGCCGACACCCGGATCGCCGCGATCTTCCCCGACGGGCCCCAGCGGTACCTCGGCACGGTGTACGACGACGACTACTGCGCCGCCCACGGGCTCCTCGACGGGCCCGCGGCCGCCGAGCCGGAGGTCGTCGGCCGGCCGGACGAGAAGGAGGTCACGCGCTGGACCCGGTGCACGGCCGTCGTCGACCCGCTCGCGCTCGAGGACGCCGCGCTCGAGGACGCGGCGACCGGTGAGGGCGCGGACCGGTGAAGGCCACGCTCGTGCAGGTCCGCTCCTACGAGAAGAGCGTCCAGCTGCTGATGGTGAACCAGTTCACCATCAACCTCGGCTTCTACATGCTGATGCCCTACCTCGCCGCGCACCTCTCCGGATCGCTGGGCCTGGCCGGCTGGACCGTCGGACTCGTCCTCGGCGTGCGCAACTTCAGCCAGCAGGGCATGTTCCTGGTCGGCGGCACCCTGGCCGACCGGCTCGGCTACAAGCCGCTGATCGTGGCGGGCTGCCTGCTGCGGACGGCCGGCTTCGCCACCCTGGGGCTGGTCGACTCGCTGCCGGCGCTGCTGGCCGCGTCCGCCGCGACGGGCCTGGCGGGGGCGCTGTTCAACCCGGCCGTGCGCGCCTACCTGGCCGTGGACGCGGGAGAGCGGCGGGTGGAGGCGTTCGCCCTGTTCAACGTCTTCTACCAGGCGGGCATCCTGCTCGGCCCGCTGGCCGGCATGCTGCTCACCGGCGTCGACTTCCGCCTCACCTGCCTCGTCGCGGCCGGGATCTTCGCGCTGCTCAGCGCCGTACAGATCCGCAGCCTGCCGGCCCGCCGGGCGGGCGGGGCGGAACCGGCGCAGGACGGGGCGCGGGAGAAGGTGCTCGCCCAGTGGCGCGGGATCTTCGCCAACCGGCCGTTCCTGCTGTTCTCCACCGCGATGATCGGCTCGTACGTGCTGTCCTTCCAGGTCTACCTGGCGCTGCCGTTGGAGGTCCGGCGCCTCGGCGGCGGGGGAAGCCTCACCACGGCGGCGACGGCCGGGCTGTTCGCCGCCTCGGGGTTGGGCACGATCCTGTTCCAGGCCCGGGTGACCGCGTGGTGCAAGGCCCGGACGACCCCCGGCCGGGCCCTGACGCTCGGGCTGCTGACCATGGGCGCGGCCTTCGTACCGCTGCTGCTGGCGGCGGCGGTGCCGCTGCCCGACGGCGGGGCGTGGCGGTGGCCCGCGACCGTGGTGCCGCCGACACTGGCGGCGCTGCTGCTCGCCCTCGGCACGATGATCGCGTACCCCTTCGAGATGGACACCATCGTCCGGCTCTCCGGCGACCGGCTCGTGGCCACGCACTACGGGCTGTACAACACCATCTGCGGGATCGGGATCACGCTCGGCAACCTGCTCACGGGCGCGGCGCTGGACACGGCGCGGGCTGCGGGCATGCCGGTGCTGCCGTGGCTGTGCCTGCTGGCCCTGGGGCTGCTGTGCGCCGGCGCACTCCTCTGGCTCCACCGCACGGGCCGCCTCGCCCGGCCCGCCGCGGTGGGCCGGGCGGCGCCCGCGGCCGCCTGAGGGCGGGGCCGGTGTGACGAGGGGGCGGGTGCCCGCGGGGCGCCCGCCCCTTCGTGCTGCGAGCTGCGAGCTGCGAGCTGCGACGCCGGCTACTCGTAGCGGTGGAGGAGCGATTCCCGCTCGTCCTGCCGGATCCGCTCCAGCGTCAGGTCGGGCATGCCGAGGTGGGAGAGGGTGATCTCGGCCGAGCTGGGGACCGCGTCCTCGGCGAGCCACTCCTCGGGCTTCCAGGCGCCGCTGCGCAGGAAGGCCTTCGGGCAGTGCTGGTAGGCCTCCTCCACCTCGACGACGATCGCGCTGCGCGGGGGCTTGCCGACCGGGGTGAGCTGCTCCAGCAGCCGCGGGTCGGCGGTGACGCAGGCCCTGCCGTTCACCCGGAGGGTGGCTCCGCGGCCGGGGACGAGGAAGATCAGGCCGGCGCGGCCGGTCTCGACGATGTTGTGCGCGCTGTCGAGCCGCCGGTTGCCGGTGGCGTCGGGGATGGCGAGGGTGGACTCGTCCAGGACGGCGACGAATCCGGCGGGCCCGCCGCGCGGGGTCACGTCGCAGCGGCCGTCGGCGCCGGCGGTGGCGATGAAGACGAGCGAGGAGCTCTGGATGAACGCCCGTGCCACGTCGTGGATCCGGTCCACCTCCTTGTGGCGGACCATTTCGCTGGGCTGCTCGTACAGGTCCCGCAGTTGGGCGGCGTCCTGCAGGGCGGCGGAGTTCAGGGCGTCGAATATGCGGCCGGAGGGCCGGGGCTGAGTGCTCACGTCGCGCCACTATAGAAAGGCGGATCAGGGTAAACGGGAACGGGGCGCCCGGTCCGGGCAGTTGCCCGGGCCGAGCGCCCCGTACGCGCTGTGCGGTTCTGTGGGATCAGACCCGCGGAGCCGGGTAGGTCGGGTACTCGACGCCCGAGACGTGCTGGACGACGCGGATGACCTGGCAGGAGTAGCCGAACTCGTTGTCGTACCAGAGGTAGAGGATCGCGTTGTCCCCGTCGACCTTGGTGGCGCCGGCGTCGACGATCGAGGCGTGGCGCGAGCCGACGAAGTCCATCGAGACGGCGTCGGGCGCGGTGGTGAAGTCGATCTGGCGCTTCAGCGGCGAGTTCAGCGAGACGTCGCGGAGGTAGTCGAGGACCTCCTCGCGGGTGGTCTCACGGCCCAGGCGCAGGCTCAGGATGGCGATCGAGACGTCCGGAACGGGGACGCGGATCGAGCTGCCGGTGATGGGGGCCTTGAGGTCCGGCAGCGCCTTGGCGACGGCGGAGGCGGCACCGGTCTCGGTGATGACCATGTTGAGCGGCGCGGAGCGGCCGCGGCGGTCGGCCTTGTGGTAGTTGTCCAGCAGGTTCTGGTCGTTGGTGAACGAGTGGACGGTCTCCACGTGACCGCGCAGGACGCCGAACTCGTCGTCCATCGCCTTCAGCGGCGGGACGATCGCGTTGGTGGTGCAGGAGGCGCAGGACAGGATCTGCTCGTCCGGCTTGATGGTGTCGTGGTTGACGCCGTGGACGATGTTCGGGACGTCGCCCTTGCCCGGAGCGGTCAGGACGACCTTGTCGATGCCGGGGCGCAGGTGCTTGGAGAGGCCCTCGCGGTCGCGCCACTTGCCGGTGTTGTCGATGAGGATGGCGTCGTTGATGCCGTGCGCCGTGTAGTCGACCTCGGAGGGGTCGTTGGCGTAGATCACCTTGATCGCGTTGCCGTTGGCGACGATGGTGCTGGTCGCCTCGTCCACGGTGATGGTGCCGTTGAACTGGCCGTGGATCGAGTCGCGGCGCAGCAGCGAGGCGCGCTTGACGAGGTCCTGGTCGCCGCCCCCGCGGACGACGATGGCGCGCAGGCGCAGCCCGTTGCCGGAGCCGGCCTTCTCGATCAGCAGGCGGGCGACGAGGCGGCCGATGCGGCCGAAGCCGTAGAGGACCACGTCGCGGCCGGCGCCGCGCTCGATCTTGTCGGCACCCGTGGCACCGGCGACGGCCTCGGCGGTGAACTCCTCCACCGACAGACCGCGGTCGTCGGTCTTGTAGGTGGCGGCGAGCATGCCGATGTCGATCTGGGAGGGGCCGAGGTCCAGGGCGGTCAGCGCCTGCAGGAACGGCATCGTCTCGGTGACCGACAGCTCCTCGCCGTCGATCTGCCGGGCGAACCGGTGGGTCTTCAGGATGCTGACCACCGACTTGTTCACCAGGGAGCGGCTGTGCAGCAGGACCGTGACGTCCCGCTCGCGCTGCAGCTTCCCGATGATCGGGATCATCGACTCCGCGATCTCCTCGCGGTTCTTCCAGTTAGTGAACGAGTCCTCGTTGACAGTCACAGGCGTATCTTTCGAGCTAGGCGGCGCTCATATGCTAACCCCCTCGTACTTTGATCCCTCAAGGGGCACCCCGACATGACTCCACCCCCACGGGCCACCCTCACCCCAAACCAGACAAATCACCCACCTGACAGTCCGTAAACCACCAACCCCTCCCCACTCCTCCCGATTCGCTGCGCGCGTACACGGGCGTGGGCGACAGCCCGCGGGACGGTGTGGTCCATCTCACCGAAAGACCGCCGGGGCAACCGTCTGACGGGCGCGAAGCCAGGGGGCGGAGGAGAATGGACCGACGGAGGGTCATGTCCTGCGCCGCCCGATGGGCCATCCGTTCGTTGACCGCGGTACTGCTGGGCACCGCGGTCGCCTGGGGCGGTGTGGCCGTGGCCCCGCCGGCCAGGGCCGACGCCTCCATCGAGCTCACGCCCGCGGAGGGGCCGCGCGGCACGTCGGTGCACGTGCACGGCTACGGCTTCCAGAACTGCCTGACCTCCCGGCAGGGCGCCACGGGCGGCGGGCGGCGGTACCCGGCGCAGATCGACGTCACCTTCGCCGACGGCAGCCCCGTCCCGACCCAGGCCGACCTCGACTCCGGCGAGTTCGAGACCGACGTCGGGGTTCCGTCCGACGCCGCACCCGACCGGTACGAGGTGAAGGCCGTGTGCACGGCCAAGGGCTCGGGAATCCGGGCGACCGCGCAGTTCACCGTGACACCGCCTCCCGAACCGGCCCTGGCGCTCGAACCGGAGAGCGCGCCCGCGAACACCACGGTCCGGGCAACCGGTTCGGGATTCGACGCCTGCGCCGGCGGTACGGCGGTGCTGTCGTGGGACGGCAGCCCCGGGCTGGAGGTGGAACCGGACCCGGCCGGTATCGGGCAGGGAGGGTTCACCGCCGAGTTCGACGTTCCCGCCGACACTGCCGCCGGCGACTACACGGTGACGGCGCAATGCGTCGATGACGACACCGTCAATGCCGTGGCCCGGTTCACGGTCGAGGCCGGCCCGGGGCCCTCGCCTCCGTCCTCCACGCCCCGCGTGGCGCTCGACCCCGCCGAGGGGCCTGCCGGTACCTCGCCGGTCCGGGTGTCCGGTTCCGGATTCGACTGTCGGGAGGCGGACGTGTTGTGGGACGGCGGGTCGGTGGAAACCGTCAGCGTCGACGACGACGGCACGTTCGCCACCGAGTTCGCCGTTGCGGCGGGCGAGGCGGAGGAGCAGCACACCGTACGGGCCCAGTGCGCGGACGACGCGGGCGTCGGCGACGACGAGGTGTTCACCGTGACGGCGCCGGGTCCCGGCCCGGTCCCGCCGCCGACCCCGAACCCGACCCCCAACCCGCCGCCGCCCCCCGACGGCGTGGTGCCCATCGGGCTGGTGGTGGGGGCGAGCCTCCTCGGGGTGGGCCTGCTGGCCGCCGGGCTCGTGTTGCTCGGCCGCCGCCCCCGGGGCCCGCGCTGGGTGCGCGGGCACGTCAGCGCCCGGCTGCGGCCCCTGCCGGCGGCGACCGCCGTGGTCGACACCCGCCAGGACCCCGGCCCGGGGACCCGCACCGTACGGCTGGAGCCGCATGCGGATCCCGGTGAGCGGACCGTGACGGAGGAGGAGGACGGCCCATGACCACGCCTGCCCCTGACCCTGACCCCGCCCCCGCCCCCGCCCTGGAACCGCTCACGGTCCGGGTCTTCTTGCTGGGGCCGGAGCTCGACCGCTCCGCCGCGGCGCTCGCAGACAGGCTGCACGAGGGCGGCGCCGCCACCGGCGTCCTGCCCCACGGGCGGGGCCTCACCGACGCGGCGGACCGGGCCGTGGAAGCCGAGCTGGCCAACGTCGTCGACGGCTTCCTCGACCTCGACCTCGTCTCCCTCCTCGCCCACGGCTGGTCCAAGCACTCCGCGCTCCGCGACGCCGCCCACCGGACCCGCCGGCTCCCGGGCAGCGAGGAGGTGGTCGCGATGGCCACCCACACCGTCACCTCGACCCACCACCCCCACGTGGACCTCCTGGTCGACGGGGCGCCGGCCGCGACCGTGGAGGTGGGACTCACCGTCGTCTTCCACGTCCGCGGCCTCGTCGCGGTCGTGCGGGACGCCTTGCTGACCGGTGTGCGCGCCGGGGCCTGCGAGATGGAGGCGAAGCTCGCCGTCCGCGGGATCACCGTCGCGACCCGGCAGGGCCGGCTGGACCTGCCGGCGACGATGCGCCTGCGCGCCCCCATCCCCCTGCTGCCGCCCCCGGACGCCCCAGCCCCTCCCGCGTACCCGCCCGGCCCGGCGCCCACATCCACCCCGCCCGTCACTTGGGGGCGGGATAGACCCTCGACTGCTTGACGCTGCCGAAGGCGAAGCTCGACTCGATCGACGCGATGCCGGGGATGGCGTGGATGCGGTGGCGGACCAGGGCCTCGTACGCCTCGAGGCTCTCGATGACGACCCTCAGCAGGTAGTCGCTGCTGCCCGCCATCAAGTAGCAGTCCTGGATGTGCTCGATGACGGCGACGTGCTCCTCGAAGACCCGGACCGCCTCCGCCGTGTGGCGTTCCAGCCGTATCCGGACGAACACGGTGATCGGCAGTCCGTAGGCGACCTGGTCGACCATGGCCGTGTAGCCGCGGATGAGGCCGGCCTCCTCCAGCCGCCGCACCCGGCGCAGGCAGGGCGAAGGCGAGAGCCGGACCCGGTCGGCGAGCTCCTGGTTGGACAGCCGCCCGTCGGCCTGCAACTCGCGGATGATCTGCAGATCGACTGCATCCATGGCGGCTCCTCCTCAGGTTTCTTGAGGATTCTTGGCAGATCCTGCCCCCAACCTATGCCTGGAGGGCAGAACTGGCAATCGGCTGCCCCGGCAAAAGCCCTAGCGTTGCCCCGTGGCCGGATCCGGCCCCTTTGAGGCTGGAGGAACCACCGTGGCCGCCACGAAGACCGCGCCCGCGCCGGCACCCGTGCGGGTGCGCCCCGCGGGCCGCAGCCGGCTCTCCCCGCAGGCCCAGGGCCTGCTCGCGCTGGCGGTGACCGTGCTCATCTGGGCCGCCTTCGCACTCAGCGCCCGCGCCCTGAGCGCCTCCTCGCTGCGCCCCGCCGATGCGGCGCTGCTGCGCTTCGGCGTCCCGCTCGTCGTCCTGGCGCCGGCGCTCTGGCGGCGCCGCCGGGCCCTCGCCGCCGTACGTCCGGCCGCGGCGCTCAAGATCGCCTGCGGGGCGGGGGTGCCCTTCTTCCTGGCCGCGATGTACGGCGGCTCCCTGACCTCGGCGGCGTTCGTCGGCTCGATCGTGCCCGGGATGGTCCCGCTGTTCGTCGCCGCGCTCGTCGTCGCCGGCGGCCGCGGCGCGCCCCGCGGCACGCAGGCGGCCGGGCTCGCCCTGATCGCGACCGGCGTCGTCGCCCTCGTCTGGCGCTACGTGTTGCCGTTCGACGCCTCGGTGCTCGCCGGTGCCGGGATCCTGCTCGTCGCGAGCGGCCTGTGGGCCCTGTACACGGTCGGGCTGAAGGAGGTCGAGCTCGATCCCGTCGGGTCGATAGGACTGCTGTGCCTGCCCTCGTTCGCGGTAATGGCGCTGCTGGTCCTGACCGGGGGGCTGCCCAGCGGCCTGGCGTCCGCGGCCGGCTCCGACATCGTGCTGTTCCTGGTCGTGCAGGGGCTGGGGGTCGGGCTGTGCGCGGGCCTGCTGTACGCCTTCGCCATCCGCCGGCTCGGCGCGGAGCGCAGCTCCGCCTACGGGAGCCTCAGCCCGGTCCTGGTCGTCCTGCTGGCCGTGCCGCTGCTCGGCGAATCTCCGACGGCCGCCGTGCTCGTCGGGGTGCCGCTGATCACCGCGGGGGTCTTCCTGGCCAACCGGCGCCCCCGGCCCGCGGCCGGCGCCCCCGCCCCCTCCTGACCGCCCGTCCCGTTTCCGCCCGCCCTCTTCCGTACACCCCTCCCGATCCCCAGTCCGAGGTTCCCGCAGATGCTTGAGCTCCTCCTCCCGCCGCCCGTCGACCCGCTGTGGGACCTGACCGAGGCGTACGGCGCCGACGCCCGGCCCGAGCGCCTGAACCTGGTCCTCGGCGTCTACCGCGACCAGTCGGGCGGCACCCCGGTCATGGCGGCGGTGCGCGAGGCCGAGCTGCGCCTGGCGGAGCGCTCGGCGTCCAAGGAGTACCGCGGGCTCTCCGGCAACACGGCCTTCAACCGGGCGATGCTGTCGATGGTTCTCGGCACCGGCGGCGCGGCCGAGCGGGCCGTCGCCGTGCAGACCGTCGCGGGCAGCGGGGCGCTGCGGCTGCTGGCCGATCTGATCTGCCGGACCCGCCCGGGCACGACGGTGTGGATCAGCGACCCGGCGTACGTCAACCACCGGCCGATCCTGGAGGCCGCGGGGCTGACGGTGCGCACGTACGGCTGGCTCGACGCCGAGGGCCGCGCCGACGAGGCGGGGCTGCTGCGCGACCTGGCGCAGGCGCGCCGCGACGACGTGGTGCTGCTCCAGGGCTGCTGCCACAACCCGACGGGGGTCGACCCGTCGCCGCAGACCTGGGAGGCGCTGGCCGGGCTCGCCGCGTCGGCGGGCTGGGTGCCGTTCGTGGACCTGGCGTACCACGGGCTGGGCGACGGCCTGGAGGCCGACCTGGCGGCCACGCGGATGCTGGCGGAGCGGGTGCCCGAGATGCTGATCGCGATCAGCTGCTCGAAGAACTTCGGGCTCTACAGCGACCGCACCGGTTGCGCCGTGGTGCTCGGCTCCTCGCGCCGCTCGCTGCAGCACGTGGAGACGGCCCTGCAGAACGCGGCGCGGACGCTGTACTCCATGCCGCCCGAGCACGGCGCCGCGGTGGTGGCGACGGTCCTGGAGGACGACGGGCTGCGGGCGCTGTGGCGCACCGAGCTGGACGCCATGCGGACCCGGATCGAGGCGAACCGCAGCGGCCTGGCGCGGCAGCTGGCCGCGCTGGGCCGGCCGGTCGAGGCCGAGTCCCTGGCGCGGCAGAAGGGGATGTTCTCGATGCTGCCGCTCTCGCCGCGCCAGATGCTCCGGCTGCGCAGCGGGTTCGCGATATACGGCACGACCGCGGGCCGGATCAACATCGCGGGCCTGCCTGCGGAGCGGATCGCGTGCCTCGCACAGGGGATCTCGGCGGTCCTCGCCGAGGACGCCGGCCGGCCGGAGTCACACGGCGCGCAGCCGGCGCCCGCTCACCACCAGTAGGCGGGGTAGCGGGGCGCCTTGGGCCGCATGCGCGAGGCCGCGTACCCGGTGAGGACGAGCAGGACGGTCGCGCCGAGGAGCAGCGGTACGAAGCGCCCGGGCGCGGGGGTCTGCAGGACGACGATCACGGCGCTGGCGCAGCCCGGCGAGTGCGGGGTGCGCGCGGCGGTGTTCGCGGCCAGGGTGAGCCCGGCGGCGACGGCCGCGGCCCAAGGGGTGCTGCCGGCGGCGGCGAGCACGGCGTAGCCGACGGCGGCGCCCATCAGGTGCCCGACGATCACGCTGCGGGGCTGGGCGAGCGGCAGGGTGGGGGCGCTGTGCACGAGGGCGGCGCTGGCGGCGAGGGACGGTATGAGTACCGGCTCGTGGATCACGGCGCCGATCCCCACCAGCGCGAGCAGGACCACGGTGGCCCCGCTGATGCTGTGGGCCGCGGCGGCCGGCGTGGGGCGGGCGGGCGCGCTCGGCGCCACGGGGGCCGGGGTGGGGCGCTCGGGCGCGCGCAGCGGGGAGGGCGTGCTCATGGCGGTGCGTTCGTTCCTGGCAGGCGGAGGGCGGGTCAGGGGTCGGTCGGCAGCGGCGGGGCCGGCGCTGCGCGGCAGCACGGCCCGTGATCGGCGGTCTGTGATCGACAACGGCCTTGATCCCGCGGGCCGGCCCGTGCCGTCATGGGGTACAAACCGGCACAGTCCGACCCGACCCTATCGTCCCGGGACCCCGGAGTCGGCACCGGGGGTGGTGCGGGTGGCGCAGGTCACCGTGGGGCGGGGCGGCCGCCGGTGGACCTGATTCTTCATCAGGTCAGTTGTCCCGGACTCTTGACTCTCCCCGCGCCAGTCGCGATCCTCGTCGCACATTCGCGCGGGACATGACAATTCACCGGCTGTTCGGATTACGGAAGGACTGCCGGCAGCGTCCTCGACCGCGCCATCCGACTCCCGATGACGTGAGTGTGACCAATGACCCGACGCCCGCCCAGCCGGCGCAGACCCCTCTCGATCCTTGCGTTACTGCTCACCACCGTGATGGCCATGGCCCTCGGTCCCGCGTCCGGCGCCTCCGCCGATGCCGCTGCTGCCGCCGCCGACGGCACGGCCGGCGCCGAGTCCGGCTGGTGGGTCCCCACCGCCCGGCCCGCGCCCGACTCCCAGATCAACGTCACGGGCGAGCCCTTCAAGGGCACCGACGCGAACGGCAAGGTGCGCGGCTTCGTCGACGACCACGTGCACCTGATGTCCAACGAGGGCTTCGGCGGCCGCCTGATCTGCGGCAAGCCGTTCTCCCAGGACGGCATCGCCGACGCCCTGAAGGACTGCCCCGAGCACTACCCCGACGGCTCCCTCGCCGTCTTCGACTTCATCACCAAGGGCGGCGACGGCAAGCACGACCCCGTCGGCTGGCCCACCTTCAAGGACTGGCCCGCCCATGACTCGCTGACCCACACGCAGACGTACTACGCCTGGGTCGAGCGGGCCTGGCGCGGCGGCCAGCGCGTGCTGGTCAACGACCTCGTCACCAACGGGGTCATCTGCTCGGTCTACTTCTTCAAGGACCGCAGCTGCGACGAGATGACCGCCATCCGCCTGGAGGCGCGCAAGACCTACGAGATGCAGGACTACATCGACAAGATGTACGGCGGCCCGGGCAAGGGCTTCTTCCGCATCGTCACCGACTCCGCGCAGGCCCGCGAGGTCATCAAGCAGGGCAAGCTCGCCGTCGTCCTCGGTGTCGAGACCTCCGAGCCCTTCGGCTGCAAGCAGATCCTCGACGTCGCGCAGTGCAGCAAGGCCGACATCGACCGCGGCCTGGACGAGCTGTACGGGCTCGGTGTGCGCAGCATGTTCCTGTGCCACAAGTTCGACAACGCCCTGTGCGGCGTGCGCTTCGACTCCGGCGCGCTCGGCGTGGCCATCAACGTCGGCCAGTTCCTGTCCACCGGGACCTTCTGGAAGACCGAGCAGTGCGCCGGCCCGCAGCACGACAACCCCATCGGCCTGAACGCCGCCGCCGCGCCGGAGGCCGTGAAGATGCTGCCGGAGGGCGTCTCGCTGCCCGGGTACGCCGGCGACGCGCAGTGCAACTCCCGCGGCCTGACCGACCTCGGCGAGTACGCCCTGCGCGGGATGATGAAGCGCAAGATGATGCTCGAGCTCGACCACATGAGCGTGAAGGCCGCGAGCCGGTCCCTCGACATCATGGAGTCGGAGAGCTACCCGGGCGTCATCTCCTCGCACAGCTGGATGGACATGGACTGGACCGAGCGGCTGTACAAGCTCGGCGGCTTCATCGGCCAGTACATGAACGGCTCCGAGGGCTTCACCGCCGAGGCCCGCCGCACCAAGGCGCTGCGCGACAAGTACCACGTCGGGTACGGCGTCGGCACCGACATGAACGGCGTCGGCGGCTGGCCGGCCCCGCGCGGGGCGAACACGGCGAACCCGGTCCGCTATCCGTTCCGCAGCGCGGACGGCGGGTCGGTCCTCGACCGGCAGGTCACCGGGCAGCGCACCTGGGACTACAACACCGACGGCGGCGCGCAGTACGGCCTGGTACCGGACTGGATCGAGGACATCCGGGTCACCGGCGGGCAGGACGTGGTCGACGACCTGATGAAGGGCGCCGAGTCCTACCTCGGCACCTGGGGTGCCTCCGAGAAGCACAAGGCGGGGGTCAACCTCGCCGCCGGCGCCCCAGCCGCCGCCTCCACCACGGAGTGGTGGAACCCGTTCGTGAGCTACGCGCCCGGCCGGGCCGTGGACGGCGACCGGGGCACCCGCTGGGCCAGCGAGTGGAGCGACGACCAGTGGCTCCGGCTGGACCTGGGCTCCCCCTCCCTCGTCAAACGCGTCACGCTCGACTGGGAGCGCGCCTACGGCAGGGCCTACCGCATCGAGGTGTCCACCGACGATGCGAACTGGCAGACCGTGTGGTCCACGACCACCGGTGACGGCGGCCTGGACACCGTGCAGTTCGCCGGCGTGCCGGCCCGCTACGTCCGCATCCACGGCGCGGGGCGCGGCACGCAGTGGGGCTACTCCCTGTACGAGGTCGGCGTCTACAGCAGCTGACCGCCGCGCAGGGACGCAGTACGGCACACCACACCGGCCGGGGCCGGCCGGATCGGCACTCCCGATCCGGCCGGCCCCGGCGTACGAGCGAGAGGGAACCCCCATGCCACGGATGCCGTTGGCCGAGCGGCGCCGCCAGCTGACCGAGGCGGCGATCCGCGCGCTGGCCCGCGACGGCGTCTCCCGGACCACGACCCGCTCGATCGCCGCCGAGGCGGGCGTGTCGCTGAGCGTCTTCCACTACTGCTTCGACTCCAAGCAGGCGCTGCTGGAGTCCGTCATCGAGACGATCACCGAGCACTACCTGCGGGTGGTCCGGGAGGCGATCCTGCCGCGGACCAGCCTGCGCGAGACGGTACGGGCGGGCTTCCAGGCGTACTGGGACCACGTCCGCGCCCACCCGGCCGAGCACATGCTCACGTACGAGCTCACCCAGTACGCGCTGCGCCAGCCCGGGTTCGAGCACCTGGCGCGGCGCCAGCACGAGCTGTACTGCGCCACGTACGCCGAGCTCGTCGAGCAGGTCCGCGGCGAGGCCGACTTCGAGCTGCGCGTCCCGGTCCCCGTCCTCGCGCGGTACCTGGCCGCGATGACCGACGGGCTGACCCTGAACTTCCTGGTGCTCGGCGACGACAGCGCGGCGAAGGAGATCCTGGACATGGTCACCGACCACGTGTCCGGACTCGTCCACGCCGGGGCGGCGGACGCCTGACACCGGGGCGCGGCAGGGCGGGCGCGGTGGGCCCGCGGCCGGCTCCGCTCAGTCCTCGGCGCGCTGGGTGACCGGGGCGCTGCTCTCGTCGCCCAGGAACTCGTACCAGCGGCGCTGGAGGCACAGGTAGCGGGTGTCGGCCTCGGCCAGCGCCAGGAAGGAGTCCACGGTGGCCGCGAGCCGCTCCCCGAGCCCCTCGTCCGCGAGGGCGCCGTCCTCGCGGAAGGCGGCGTGCGCCATGGCGAGGCTGAACATGTCCGGGTAGACGCGCGCCCCGAGGTGTTCGAGCGGGACGCGCAGCGCCCACAGTCCGCGGTTGCCGCCGACCATGGACGGCGAGGCCGACACCAGCAGCGTCTGCTTGTCCTTGAACGGCTGCGGCCGGAACCGGGACACCCAGTCGACGGCGTTCTTCAGCACCCCGGGGACCGAGGCGTTGTACTCGGGCGAGGCGATGACCAGCGCCTGCGCCGCCAGCAGCCGCTCGTGCAGCAGGGCCGCACCCGGCGGCGGCCCCTGGTCGGCCTCGGCGTCCCCGTCGTAGGTCGGCATCTCGAACTCGCGGATCCGGGCGAGGTCCACGGCGGCCCCCGACCGCTCGACGTGCGCCGCGACGAGTGCGGCCAGCCGGGCGTTGACGGAGCCCTCGCGGGAGGAGCCCGCGAGGACGAGCACGCGCAGGGCGCCGGGCCCTTCGGCCACGGTCACGCCGGGCTTCGCCTCGGTCGCTGCGGTTGCCCCGGGGGTGGCGGTGGCTCCGGTGGCGGCTGTGGCGGGAGGTGTGGCAGGGGCTGCGGTCGCGTCGGTCACACCGGGGACCGTACGGCACCCCTCCCGTGCGGCGCCCGCACCGGCCGCCCCTCCCGCCCGGACTTCACCCGGCCGGTCGCCTCGCGTCTGCGGGCGCCGTGCGGTCAGTCGAGCGCGGGGTGCGCTTCCGGGTGGGCGTCCCACCAGGCCTTGTGGAAGGGGTTGTTGCCCACGTTGGCCAGGTAGGCGCCCGCCGCGGCGCGGTAGAGCAGCTCGGCCTGCCGGGCGGAGACCGCCGAGCGGTTCCACGCGATCCGGATCCGCCCCGTGATCGGCGTGCCGAGCAGCGGGCGCATCACCGTGCCGGCCACGGCCGGGGCCGTGGGCTGGGTGAGGGAGATCGCGCGGCCCGCGGCGACCAGGTCGTGGCGCATCTGCCGGTCGGTGATCCGGTAGCGCAGCGAGGGGACGAAGCCGGCCTCGGCGCAGGCGGCCACCAGCGCCTCGGGGCCGCCGTCGTCGTCCTCGACGAGGGTCATCCACTGCTCCTCGGCCAGGTCCGCGAGGTCGAGGACCTCCCGCCCGGCCAGCGGGTGCCCGGTGGACATGCGGATGCAGAACGGCTCCTTGGGGACCAGGGTCTTGGCCAGGACCCCGCGGGGCAGGGCCACCTCGTGGTCGTTGACCTCGCCGTAGACGATGACGTCGTAGCGGCCCGCGCCGAGCATCCGCACCAGTGCGGTGACCGAGTGCTCGACGTCCACGGTGAGCTCGCGCCCCGACAGGGTCAGGTCCGTCCGCGCGAGCAGCCCGTCGATCAGCACGAGCAGGATGCAGCCCAGCCGCAGCGGGGTGTCGGTGGCCATGGCGCGCGTCTCGGCGCCGAGCGTCTCCATCTCGCTCAGCACGCGCCGCGCCTTTGCGAGCACGAACTGGCCCAGCGTCGTGGGCTCGACGCCCGAGCGGCCGCGTACGAAGAGCTCACCGCCGGTGACCCGCTCGATCCTGCGCAACTGGGCCGACAGTGCGGGCTGGGAGACCCCCAGCCGCCGCGCCGCGCCCCCCAGGCTGCCGGCCTCCGCGATCTGGCAGACGGCGTGCAGATGCCTCAACTCCAGCTGCATCCGGGCAGCTTACGCAGCGTCACGCAACGGCACCATAACGCGGACCTTATGGCTGCAGGGATGTCCCAATCTCGCCATGTACACGCTCATACTCGGCGCGAAAGCCGGCCCTACCCCCCACACACGATCGGAGTGGACTCTTGCAGCCCACCAGATGGATGGCTTCCGTGGCAGCCATGGCGCTGGCCGCGAGCCTCGCCGGCACCCTCGCCGGCACCGCGCACGCCGCGCAGCACAGCGGGCCCCCGCCCGCTCCCCGGGCCACGTCCGCAGACCGGGCGGTCGCCGCCGCCGACGCGGCCGTCCGCAGCGGCCTCGACACCCTGGTCAACTCGGCCCAGCAGCAGTACGAACGGCGCCTGGTCACCCCCTGGGTGCAGGACCTGTACTCCGTCGCCTACGAGCGGAGCTACCGCGGCCTGCCGGTCGTCGGCGGCGACGCCGTCGTCCTGGCGGACGGCGAGGGCCGGGTGCGCGCCGTGCAGTCGGCGTCCTCGACCGCGATCGACGTGGCGACCACCCCGGCCGTCGCGAAGAAGGCGGCGGAGGCCACCTCGCGCGCCGAGCTGGCCAAGGTCGACAAGGTCCTCGACAGCCGCCTCGTCGTCCGGCTCAAGGACGACAAGCCGTACCTGGCCTGGGAGACCGTGCTCTCCGGCGCCACGAAGACGGCTCCCAGCAAGCTGCACGTGTTCGTCGACGCCCGCACCGGCAAGGTGATCGACCGCCACGACGAGGTCGTCGCCGGCACGGGCAACAGCAAGTGGAACGGCCCCAACCCGCTCACCATCGACACCACCGCCTCCGGCGGCTCGTACTCGCTGCGCGACCCGAACCGCCCGGGTCTGAGCTGCGCCGACTACAGCTCCGGCAGCGTCTTCACGAAGTCCTCGGACTCCTGGGGCACGGGCAACCCCACGTCCAAGGAGACCGGCTGCACGGACCTGATGTTCGCGGCCCAGAAGCAGTGGGACATGCTCGCCCAGTGGCTGGGCCGCAACGGGGTCAGCGGCAACGGCCGCAGCTTCCCGGGCAAGGTCGGCCTGGGCGATCTCAACGCGTACTGGGACGGCAGCTCGGTCACCATCGGGCACAACAGCGCCAACGAGTGGATCGCCGGGATCGACGTGGTGGGCCACGAGTACGGCCACGCCATCGACTCCAACACCCCCGGCGGGACCAGCGGCCAGGAGGCCGGGCTCGGCGAGGGCACCGGTGACATCTTCGGCGCGCTGACCGAGGCGTACGCCAACGAGCAGGCCCCGTACGACGCCCCGGACTACACCGTCGGCGAGATGATCAACCTGACGGGCAACGGTCCGATCCGGAACATGTACAACCCGCCGGCCGTGGACAACGACCCGGCCTGCTACAGCTCCGCGATACCCGGCACCGAGGTGCACGCGGCCGCAGGCCCCCTGAACCACTGGTTCTACCTGCTGGCCGAGGGCAGCAACCCCGGCGGCGGCAAGCCGAACAGCCCCACCTGCAACCAGTCCACGGTCACCGGGGTGGGCGTCCAGAACGCCGGCAAGATCTTCTACGGCGGCATGCTGCTCAAGACCAGCAGCATGTCCTACAAGAAGTACCGGACGGCGACGCTCAGCTCCGCCAAGTCCCTCGACCCCACCACCTGCAACCTGTTCAACAAGACCAGGGCCGCCTGGGACGCGATCAGCGTGCCCGCCCAGTCCGCCGACCCGACCTGCACCCCCAGCGGCCAGAACGACGACTTCTCCATGGCGCTGAACCCCGCGTCGGGCACCGTCCAGCAGGGCGGCTCGGTCACCACCACCGTGACCACCAACACCACCTCCGGCCAGGCCCAGCAGGTCACGCTGACCGCCTCCGGCCTGCCGTCCGGGGTCACCGCGACGTTCAACCCGGCGACCGTGCAGTCCGGCCAGTCCTCGACGCTGACCCTGTCCGCCTCGTCCAACACGGCTCCGGGAGCCTCCACCGTCACCGTCAAGGGCCAGGGACCGGGCCTGGCGCACACCGTCGACTACGCGCTGACCGTCGGCAGCACCCAGCCGGGCACCGACCCGCCGAACATCGACGTGGCCGCCGTGCAGGCCCACCTCGCCCAGCTGAACACGATCGCCTCGCAGAACGGCGGCAACCGCCGGGCCGGCAGCGCCGGGTACACCCAGTCCGTGGCGTACATCAAGGGCAAGCTCCAGGCGGCCGGCTACACCGTGACCGAGCAGAGCTGCACCTCCTGCACCTACCCCTCCAACAACCTGATCGCCGACTGGCCCGGCGGCCCCGCCGACCAGGTCGTCATGTTCGGCGCCCACCTCGACAGCGTCTCGGCGGGCCCCGGCATCAACGACAACGGCTCGGGCTCGGCGACCCTGCTGGAGAACGCGCTCGTCCTCGCGCAGAAGAACCCGACCCTGACCAAGCACGTCCGCTTCGCCTGGTGGACCGACGAGGAGCAGGGCCTGAACGGCTCGGAGTTCTACGTGGGCCGGCTCAGCAGCACCGAGAAGGCCGCGATCAAGGGCTACTACAACTTCGACATGGTCGGCTCGCCCAACGGCGGCTACTTCATCAACAACCTCAACTCCACCACCGCGGCCCCGCTCAAGGCGTACTGGACCTCGCTGAACCTCGCCCCCGAGGAGAACACAGAGGGCCAGGGCCGCAGTGACGACTACTCCTTCCAGCAGGGCGGCATCCCCACCTCCGGCTATGCGGCCGGCGCCAGCGCCCGCAAGACGTCCGCGCAGGCGACGAAGTGGGGCGGCACCGCGAACGCCGCGTACGACTCCTGCTACCACAGCGCCTGCGACACCTCGAACAACATCAACGCCACCATCCTGGACCGCAGTGCCGACGGCGTGGCCTACGCGATCTGGAAGCAGGCGGTGGGCGGCGGCACCCCGGCGCAGGACTTCTCGATCAGCACCTCGCCGGCGGCCGGCTCCGCCAACCCGGGCGGCAGCGTCACCGCCACGGTGAACACCGCCACCGTGAGCGGCAGCGCGCAGACCCTCGCCCTGTCCGTGTCCGGCGCGCCGTCCGGCGTGACCGCGACGCTCAGCCCCACCTCCGTGCAGTCCGGCAGCTCCTCGACCCTCACGGTCCAGGTCGGCGCGGGCACCGCGGCGGGGACGTACACCCTGACCGTCACCGGCACCGGTACGGCGACCCACAGCACCACCTACACCCTGACCGTCGGCGGCAGCGGCGGCTGCACCCCGCGCGACGCCGTCGTCAACGGCGGCTTCGAGAACGGCAGCAGCCCCTGGACCGCCACCGCAGGGGTCGTCACCAACCAGTCCGGTCAGGTCCCGCACGGCGGCTCGTACATGGCCTGGCTGAACGGCTACGGCAGCACGCACACCGACAGCGCCTCGCAGTCGCTGACCCTCCCCTCCGGCTGCACCACCGGCCGGCTCTCCTTCTACCTCCACATCGACACCGACGAGAACGAGAGCGTGGTCTACGACCGGTTCACCGTCTCCGTCGGCGGCCAGACGCTGGAGACCCTGTCCAACCTGGACGCGAACCAGGGATACGTCCTCAAGAGCTACGACGTGTCCAAGTTCGCGGGCCAGACCGTCACCCTGACGTTCAAGGGCGTGGAGGACGCGTCCCTGCAGACGTCCTTCGTCGTGGACGACGTCACCCTCCAGGTGAGCTGACGCCCGCCTGATCCCGGGTCCCACCCGAGCGGCACGCCCCCGGCCCTCCGGCCGGGGTGTGTGCCGCTCGGTCGTGCACCGGTCCGCGGCCCGCCCGCGGGCTCAGTACGGCCGCGGCGACATGACGTGGGGGTCCCCGTCCGGGATCTCCAGCACGCAGCGCGGGACGCCGGGGCCGGGGGTCGTGCGTACGCTGACCGGGATCGGCGGATCGGTCGGCAGCTCCACCGGCACGCTCACCGGGCGGTCGCCGTGCGTGATGCCGTGGCCGGTCTCCTTGCCGTCGACGAGGATCTCCACGTCGACGCGCTGGCCCGTCTCCACGGTCGCACTGACGGAGTGCCCCGCGTGGTCGATGTGGAAGTGATGGCGTCGTCTCATGGGGTCGCCTCCGGCCGGGCGCAGCAACACCGTCCCCTCCCTGCACTCCAGGGTAAGCGCGGGCGGCGCGGCCCGCAGGCCGGCGGCCTCCCCCGGCCCCGATCGGCCCCCGACCCGGCTCCGGTCCGTGAACGCCGGTCCGCGAAGAACGTTTTGGATTGCCGCACGATCCTCAATACGATCCGGCGATGATCACAAGAAAATGGGTGGCGGCCGGGGCGTGCGGCCTGTTGGCCACGCTGGCGGTCGGGCTGTTCCCGGCGAGCGCGGCCGCCGGCGAACCGGTGGCGAAGGACTCGCCCAAGGTCGAGCTGGTGCTGGACGTCAGCGGCTCGATGAGGGCGACCGACATCGACGGCAAGTCCCGCATGGCGGCGGCGAAGCAGGCCTTCAACGAGGTGCTGGACGCGACGCCGGACGAGGTGCAGCTCGGGATACGGACGCTGGGGGCCACCTATCCGGGTGAGGACCGCCAGCTCGGATGCAAGGACACCAAGCAGCTCTACCCGGTCGGCAAGCTCAACCGGACCGAGGCCAAGACCGCGGTGGCCACCCTGGCCCCGACCGGCTGGACGCCCATCGGACCCGCGCTGCTGGGCGCGGCCGAGGACCTCAAGGGCGGCGACGCCACCCGGCGGATCGTCCTGATCACGGACGGCGAGGACACCTGCGCCCCGCTCGACCCCTGCGAGGTGGCCCGTGACATCGCCGCCCAGGGCATCCACCTCGTCATCGACACCCTCGGCCTGGTCCCCGACGCCAAGACGCGCGACCAGCTGGTCTGCATCGCCGAGGCCACCGGCGGCACCTACACCTCGGTGCAGCACACGGCGGAGCTCTCCGGCCGTGTGAAGCAGCTCGTGGACCGGGCGGCGGCGCCCGTGGTCACCCCGGTGGCGACCGAGGGCGCCAAGCAGTGCCAGGGCGCCCCGAAGCTGGGCGCGGGCCTGTACACCGACCGGGAGTCCTTCGGCGAGCACCGCTGGTACCAGGTGGACGTCAAGCCCGGCCAGGAGCTGCGCGCCTCGGTGAGCATCGCCGCCGACCGCGCCGTCAACAACGACTACGGCGTCCTGCTGCGGGCCACGACCGTGCACGGGCGGGAGATCGTCCGCGGCTCGGAGGCGGGCAACGGGCGCACCGACATGATCTCGGCCGGTCTGCGCTACCCGAAGGCCGAGGTCGACGACGAGGACGGCGAGGGCACGGACGGGGACGGCAAGCCGAAGGCGGAGACCGTCTGCCTCCAGGTCAGCAACTCCTTCTCCGCCCCCGCCTCGGTCAAGACCACCCCGGGCCTGCCCGTCGAGCTGACCATCGACGTCGTCGACGGCCCCGACGACACGTCCGACGCGGCCGCCTTCGGCCTCGGGCGCGGCTGGTGGCTGCTCGGCGTGCTGGTGCTCGCGGGCCTTCTCGCGGGCCTGGTGTGGGGCTGGATCTCCCGCTGGCGTATCTCGGTCTGGAGGACGAACTGATGCGTACCGTACGCATACTGGCGGCCGCGGCGCTGACCTGCGGCGGCGTGCTCGCCACGGCCGGCCCGGCGGCGGCGGACACCCCCTCGCCGGCCGCGAGCGCGAGCCCGGGCGGCAAGCCGTCCGGCCCGACCGAGGCGGGCACGGCCTTCCGTACCGCCATGCCGTTCAAGCCGGGCCAGCGGGCCACGGCCGAGGCGGCCACCGGCGACTACCTGTACTGGGTGCTCCCGCTGGACTCGGGCCAGCGGGCCACCGTCAAGGCGACGGTGACGCTGCCCGAGGCGGCGAGCCGGCACGCCGCCTCGACCTGGCAGCTCGACGTCTACGACGGCCTGCGCCGCCGGCAGGCGTGCACGTACGGCACCCAGACCGCGGCCGCGGGCAAGGAGGCCGCCGCGGTCGAGCTGTCCTGCACCCTGCGGACGGTCCGACCCGGGGCGGAGCCCTGGGCGAACGACCCGCTGCCCGGCAGCTACTACGTCCGGCTGACCGCGGTGAACCTCGCCCAGGAGGACCTCGGCCTGCGGGTACGGGCGGAGGTGCAGGCCGACCTCCATGACACGGGCGGCGCCTTCGCCTCGGACGGCGCCCTCGCCAAGCCCCTGGTGCCGGGCATCACGGCGCAGGCGGCGGCCGACAAGCCCAAGAAGGGCCAGCCGGCCGCGGTCGGCGAGCCGGACGGCGGCTGGTCCGGCGGCCGGTGGTCCGACCGCTGGGTCTGGACCGCGGCCGGCGGGGTGCTCGGCGCCCTCGCCGGGATCTTCGGGTACTCGCTCACCCGCGGCCGGGGACGCCCGTCGCACCTACCGCCCCGCGGCTGACGCGGCGGGGGGGGGGGGGGGGGGGGGGGGGCGGCGGGGCCCCCCCCCGGGGGGGGGGCCGCGGCGGGCGCCCCCGGCGCCCCCCCCCCGCCGG
>NZ_JBEYXK010000015.1:48729-118869 GCF_040645035.1 Streptomyces sp. NPDC046876
ATCGCCGCGGCGGCGGCGGCGGGCGGCGGCCCCGGCCCGGCGCCGGGGCCGCCGCCTCGCGTGTGACCGCTCAGTAGCCCGCCTCGGCGCGCCCCGCTTCCGCGGCGATGTCCAGCTGTCCGGGCGCGGACGGGTCGTTCAGGCCCGGCGCGACGTCGCAGCGGCCCGCGCCGACGCGGGAGGTGACCCGGAAGCGGGTGGCCGCGGGGAGCCGCAGCTCCAGGTGCCCGGACCCGGCCCGCGCGGTGATCCGTTCCGGCGGGGCGACGAACCGGGCGACGGCGGCGCCGGCCCCGGCCCGGATGTCCGCCTGCGGCGAGGTGAGCCCGGATGCCTCCAGGGAGCCCGCGCCGACCTTCGCCCTCAGCGGCCCGCGCAGCGCGGTCAGCTTCAGCTGCCCGGCCCCGACCTCCGCGTCGACGGCGCCGCCCAGACCGCTGACCTCCACGGTTCCGGAGCCGCCGGTCACCTTCACCGGGATGCCGGCCGGCACGGTCACCCCCAGGTCGACCGAGCAGCCCAGGCCGGTGTCCTCCAGCCCCTGCGGGCCCGGGCAGTGCGGGGTCAGCTTCAGGGTGTCGCCGAGCCAGCTCTCCTCGATCACCGGCGCGGCCAGCGACCAGCTCACCTGTGCCCGGTAGGCGACCTGCTGGTCGGCGCGCGGGGTGATCCGTACGTCGGCGCTGCCCGCGTCGATCTCCAGGGCGGTCACGGTGCGGCCGCCGCTGCCGCCGGTGAGCGTCCCGCCCCGGGTGGAGCCGTACGCCCACACCTGCCAGGCGGCCGGGGCGACGATGAACACGGCGCTGAGCGCGGCGGTCACGATCCACGCGGTCCGGTGCGGCGGCCGACCGGTGACCGATGCGGGTGCGCCGCTCACGAGGTGCCGTCCAGGAACCGCAGGACGGCGAGCACCCGCCGGTGGTCCCCGTCGGCGACGGGCAGGTCGAGCTTGGCGAAGATGTTGTTGATGTGCTTGGCGACCGCGCTCTCGCTGACCACCAGCCCCTCGGCGATGCCCGCGTTGGAGCGGCCCTCCGCCATCAGGGCGAGCACCTCCCGCTCGCGCGG
This sequence comes from Streptomyces sp. NPDC046876, assembly GCF_040645035.1. Taxonomy (NCBI): domain Bacteria; kingdom Bacillati; phylum Actinomycetota; class Actinomycetes; order Kitasatosporales; family Streptomycetaceae; genus Streptomyces; species Streptomyces sp. NPDC046876. The sequence goes on from NZ_JBEYXK010000015.1 coordinate 49,801, forward strand.
GGTGAGCCGCTCCAGCGGGTCGATGCCCCCGCCGCGGCGCAGCAGCAGCTGGGCCACGACCTGCGGGTCGAGGGCGGTGCCGCCGGAGGCGACCCGCTTGAGGGCGTCGATGAACTCCTCGACGTCGGCCACGCGCTGCTTGAGCAGATAGCCGATGCCGCCGTTCTGACTGGCCAGCAGATCGGCGGCGTAGCGCTCCTCGACGTACTGGGAGAGCAGTAGGACCGAGGTGCCCGGCCACTGCCGGCGGATCATCAGGGCGGCCCGCACGCCCTCGTCGGTGAACCCGGGCGGCATGCGGACGTCGACCAGGGCCAGCGTCGGCTCGTGCTCGGCGACGGCGGCGAGCAGCGCATCGGCGTCGCCGGCCTCGGCGGCGACCTCGAAACCGGCCATTTCCAGGACCTTGACCAGTCCTATGCGCAGCAGTACCGAATCCTCTGCGATCACAGCCCGCACGGCAGCTCCACACTCACAACGGTCGGGCCCCCGAGGGGGCTGATGATCTTGATGGTTCCGTCGACCGACCCTACGCGCTTGCGCAGTCCGGTCAGACCGGTGCCCCCGGCCGGGTCCGCCCCGCCGACCCCGTCGTCGGTGACGGTGATGCGCAGGAGGTCCCCGTCCCGGCGGGCCTCGACGCGGCAGCGGGAGGCGCGGGCGTGCTTGGACACGTTGGCGAGGGCCTCGGACACGACGAAGTAGGCGACGGCCTCCACGGTGGGCCCCGGCCGCTCGGGCAGGTCCACGTCGAGTTCGACGGGCAGGGGCGCGCGGGCCGCGATGCCGGACAGGGCCGCGTCCAGGCCGCGGTCCTCCAGGACGGCCGGGTGCAGGCCGCGCACCAGGTTGCTGAGTTCCTCGATGGCCTCCTTGGCCTCGCGGTGCGCCTCGTCGATCACGGCCTTGGCCTCGGGCGGCAGGTCGGTGAGCGTGGCGCGGGCGATGCCGAGGTTCATGGCGAGGGCGACCAGGCGCTGCTGGGCGCCGTCGTGCAGGTCCCGCTCGATGCGGCGGCGTTCGAGGTCGGCGGCGTCGAGGACCCCGGCCCGGCTCTCGGCGAGGTCCTCGACGCGGCGCTCCAACTCCTTGGCCCGGTTGGGCCCGAGGAGGGTGGCGGCGGCGAAGGCGTCCAGCCGGGCCAGGGCGGCGGCGAGCCAGGGGGTGCCCAGGAGCAGCAGCACGCCGAGGCCGGTGAGCAGGTCGTACTCCTGCGTCCAGCCCATGGTGTGGTCCTGGACCGGGACCAGCGCCGTCCAGCCGTACACGGTGGTGCAGACCGCCGCGCCCGCCCAGGCGAGGACGACCAGCGCTCCGCCGGTGGCCGCCAGCGGGCTGACCAGCAGGTGGTAGCCGTAGCTGCGCCAGGTCGCCTCGGAGCGGGCCCGCTCGAGCAGGCCGCGGGGGCCGTACGGGCGGTGGGTGTAGGCCACGGCCGGTACGTCCAGCTCCAGCAGGGCCTGGAACCTGCTGCGTTGGAGCAGGGTGAGCAGCGGCCCGAGGAGGAGCACCGCGAGCAGGGTGGCGACCGCCTGGCCGGGCGCGACGGCGCTGTACGTGAACGCGGCCAGGGCGGGCAGGGCCAGGGGGACGGCGGCGACGGTGAAGGCCGTGTTGCGCCAGGCCCAGGCCGACCACGGCGTGTGGTGGGCGATCCAGTGGGAGGTACGCCGCAGCGCACCGTGAAGTGCCATGCCCCGTACGGTAATCGCACTGGTCGGAGGCGCTCCATCACCCTGGTGCCAGCCCGGGGGTGTAGCCAGTGCCACCCCCGGTTCGGACAGTGCCGCTACTGATTCGGCCGCTCCGCGCGACCAGAGTGGTGGTCATCCCCGGGGGACGGACCGCCGGGCCGGAAGGAGCCCTGACGATGACGCTCGTCGCCCCCCGCTGCCGCGACCGCCGCACGCCCCTGCTGCCCGTCCTGCCCACCCTGCCCACGCTCCTCACCGGCGCGGCGCTGGCGCTGCTGCCGTGGATGGCGGTGCTGGCGGTGACGCTGCCCCCGACGGCGGAGGTCGCGCACTGGTCGGCGGCCTGGATCGGGCTGGACGTGCTGCTGGCGGCGGGCTTGGGCGGTACGGGCGTGCTGCTGCGCCGGCGCGACCCGCGGGCCGCGCCCCTGGCGGCCGCCACGGGCGCCCTGCTGCTGGTCGACGCCTGGTTCGACGTGACGCTGTCGGCGCCGGGCACCGGCCAGACGACCGCGCTCGTCCTGGCGGTGTGCGCGGAGCTGCCTCTCGCGGCGGCCTGCGCGGCGGTGGCGCTGCGCCGCCCTCGGCAGGGCAAGGGCCAGGGCCTGTCCTAGAGCGGGTGGCCGTTGTCGTCGGTGGGGACGCGCTGGCTGGAGAAGCGGGACAGGAACACGTCGTAGAGGCCGTCGGGGCGGCGCGTCATCGTGGCACCGTCCTGCCAGATGCCGTTCTCCTCCCACCACTGGCTGCCGGGCGGGTCGCCCTGGTTCTGGTGGATGTTGTGCATGCCGAGCCCCTCGTCGAAGGGCTCGCCGAAGACGAGGACCTGCCGGCCGGGGACGAGGATCTGCTCCAGCGCCGCCGAGGCCTCCAGGTGGCTGCCCTCGACCCAGGGGCGCGGCGGGTCGAACCGGTCGAGGACCTGCTGGAGCCACTGCGGCGGTCGGCGGACGAAGAGGCAGCCCCGGCGGTCCGCGAGGGCCGGGTGGCGCAGGTAGTCGATCGCCCCGGAGCCGGAGGTGCGGGCGAGGTCGTGGTAGCCGGGGTCCGGCGCGTCCACGGGCTCCAGCACCGAGGGGTACAGGGTGAAGACCTTCCACTGGACGCCGATCGCCGACTTCTTGCTGTCGACGTCGACGGCGCACGCGTAGCGGCCGGCCGGCGTGTCGACCTCCAGGTGCACGTGGAACCAGCGGCCCTGGTCGTCGGGCCGGTCGCGGAAGTGGCGGTGCAGGGTGCCGGCGAGGACTCCGTAGTTCTCCAGGGGCATGGCCGCCAGTCAACCACCCGCGGGGCCGGGGCGGGAGCAGCCGGGGCCGTGTCGGTCGGCAGGCGCCGCCCGGGCGCCATCGCGCCCTCCATGGCGAACACTTGACGCAACGTTGACCGTGCCGGGAGCGAGCGCCGCCGGGCGCGGTCGCTACGGTCCCTGTCATGCCCCTGCCTCCCTCCCTTCCCGTCCTCCCCTACCGCAAGCCGACCCGCGGGCGCGACTACTGGGTCCTGGACGACGTGCTGCCCGACCCCGGCGCCGTACGGGAACGCTGCCTGGCCAAGGACGACTGGGCCGAGGGCTACCCGCACAAGCCGGAGAGCTGGCCGGGGCTGCGGGCGATGCCCGGCCTGGAGCCCGACGAGCTGGCCCTGGTGGAGCGGCTGGTACGCAAATCGACGGGGGCGGCGAGGCTCCGGGCCGAACGGCCCGCGGGCGGCGGAACGTTCAACCACAACTGCGTCCAGGTCGTCGGCGAGGGCGAGTGCGAGGCCCGCCCGCACACCGACTCGCGCACGCTGTGCCGCTACGCGGCGGTGCTCTACCTCAACCCTTCGGTGCCCAAGGACTGCGGGACCAGCTTCTACCGCCAGAGCCTGCCGGGCGGCGCCCTGGGCGGCAACCAGGTCATCGCCCCGCACAACAACCTGGTCGACGCGCTGGGCACCCGTTTCGTCGCCCCGGACTCCTTCGTCGAGGACGTACGGGTCCCCCACCGCGCCAACCGGCTGCTGCTCTACTCAGCGAACCTGATCCACAGCGCCACCGCGTACTGGGGCCGCACCCTGGAGGAGAAGCGGATGACGGCCGTGTTCTTCTGGCAGGCCTGAGCCGGCGGGCCGCAGCCGGCAGGCCTGAGCGCCCACCGGTGCCCGGGGGGCTCAGCCCCCGTCGCGGACCGCGACGATGCCGTTGAAGACGCCGACGTACGCGGTGCCGTCAGGGCCGAGGGTGATCGGGGCCCAGTTGTTGTCGTACAGCGGACCGGTGCCCGTCAGCTGCCGCCAGCGCCTCTCGCCCGTGCGGAAGTCCACGGCGGTGAGGTACCAGGCGTCGATGCCCCAGGCGTTCGGCTCCTTCTCGTAGAAGTAGAGCAGCCCGTTGGCGGTGGAGAGCTTGGGCACGACGGAGGGCGAGCGGACCGTACTCTGCCAGACGGTGTCGCAGCCGCTGCCGTCGGCGCGGACGTCGATGCGGGCGGCCCCGCCGACGACGGACTTGCCGAGCAGCAGGCTGGTCGGGTTCTCGTAGCCGTAGTTGTTCTCGACGACGATGCTGTTGCCCCAGGTGATCAGGGAGTTGTCGGTGGTGGAGGCGCCGCTGCCGAAGACCGGGACCTTGCAGACCAGGCGCCGGTCGGCGGGCACGTCCGCGCCGCGCCGGTAGACCAGGACGTTCATCCGGTCGTCGGCGTTGTCGGTGATGGCGACGTAGCCGTCGCCGAAGAGGTCCGGGGTGGTTCCCGAACCCTGGTTGACGGAGCCCGGCTTGGTCCCGGTACCGCGGTCGTACGCCTGGCGCCACTGCACTTCGGGCGTGCCGTCGGCGGCGGCGCGGAAGCCGTAGAGCGCGTGGTCGCTGACGATGGACACGCCGTCCTCGGCGACCGAGAAGGAGTTCTGGATCTCCTCGCCGTCGAGCCGGACGGAGCGGATCGCGCCGCCGGCCGGGTCGACGGTGCCCACGCGGCCCTGGCGGGTGACCCACCAGATGCGACCGTTCCAGTCGGGCATCACCGACGTCACAGGGTCGCAGGTGCCGGTGGGCCACAGGTTGGTCCAGCTGACGCAGTCGTGCGGGACGTGGGGGGTGAGGTCCCAGTCGTCCTCGACGGTGAACTTCCAGCTGCCGTCGGGGCCCTGCGCGTGCGACAGGCGCAGGATGTGCTGGCGCGAGTCGGCCAGCACGGCGCGGTCCTGGTTGTCGAGGTAGAAGTAGGCGCCGCCCGAGGTGTCCTTGAAGATCTTCGAGAAGTCGAGCGAGGTGATCGCCTCGACCGTGGAGGACCGCTGCGGGAGCCCGTACTCGGCGAGGGTGGCGAGCGTACGGGGCTCCAACAGCTTGACCTTGAAGCCGGAGAAGGTACCGCACACGGTGACGAGCCGGCCGCCCGCGTCGAAGGTGGCGGTGGCGCACTCGCCGCCGAGCGCGGCGATCTTCTCGCTGGTGACCTGCGGGTTCCTGCCGAGCGGTCCGGACCAGGGCGAGGTGGCGCTGCCGCCCGCGTCGGAGTGCATGCCGCTGCGGCCGTTGGGCGCCAGGTACGGGTGCTGCGCCGGGGCCCGGCCGGGCAGCGGGGCGGGGACGGCGGGGCCGCCCTGGTAGTGGTCGACCAGCCGATGGCCGGGGGCCTTGGGTATCTCCTCGGCCTGCGCCGGGGAGGCGCCGTACAGCGCCGTCATGACAATGAGGGCCGGGACCGCGGCGCAGTTCAGCGCTCTTCGCATCATCCGGGCGTCCTCCGTTCTCTCGGGTTGTTGACAATGCGTCTGACGTCGCGCCGCCGCCAGACGCTAGGTCGTACCGCCCGAGGAGTCCATGGACGTGCCGGATGATTCACGAAGGCGCAACAGTCGATCACGCCGACGCGAGTCGGGACCGGCTCATACTGCAACCGCATCTGCATGACGGATGTGGTGTGGGGCTCGTTGGTGTATCTGTGTGCCGATGAGCTGACGGTTGAGCAGGTCGAGTCGCGGTACTCGTTCGGAGCCACCCGGGGCTCCGAGGCGGCCCCGGCCGCGGGCCCTGGCGACCTCCGGTTCGGCCCTCCCGGTACCGCACCGGCTCGCTCCGGTCGGGCGGTGAGCAGTGCGCGGCGGGTCGCCTGCCGGCGCCGCCTACGGCCGCAGCTGGGCCGCGAGTGCCTCGGTGACCTTCCTGAGCGACTCGCCGGCCAGGGCCGGGTCCGCCTTGGTGACGGTCGATCCCTGGGAGACCACGAGCGCCAAGTCGCCCTTGCCTGCCACCGCCACCCGTGCGACGGCGGCCGTGCCCCGGCCCGGGGTGACCCTGGTCTGGCCGATCCCGGGCTCGTCCTTGGAGAACGCCATCACCTCGTCAGCGCTGAGGTTGCCGAGGGCGGCGATCTGCGGCAGCGCCAGGTTCACCGCCACCTCGCCCTCGGACACGGCCACGAGGTCGATCTCCATCGGGGCTTGCGAAGCCGTGAAGTTGCAGACGACGGACGCGTTCGGCGGGACGGCGGGGATGGCGGGGAGCCCGGACGGCGTGGGCTGCCCGCTGGGCCAGGCCTGGGCCGGGCGGCCCGGGTCGACGGTCCCCTGAGCCGCAGGATCGCCGCCGGACACGGCCGGGGTGACGGTCCGTTCGGCACCGGCCGCCTTCAGCGCCGCCGCCGGGTCGAGGCCGAACGGGCAGGCCGACGTACTCGTCAGCTGCTTCGCCGTCGAGGCGACCCGGTCGTAGGACAGCCTCTCACCGCCCGAGGCGGCCCCGCCGGAACTCCCGGACGCGGAACAGGCGCTCCCGGCAAGGGCGATCCCGGCCGCGCCGGCCAGGGCGAGGATGCGGCGATACTTGGCTGCTGTACGATCAGCTGTCATCCGGTCAGCCTAATCCTGCAACCACATCTGCGTGATGGATGTCCGTGAGGCCGCAAAAGGGGCGACGCTGACGACGAACAGGAGCTCATACCCCTGAGCGTCCCGGAGATCCGCCGGCTCATGGGCCACCTCGTCGGGCCCCGACACCGGACCGACGAGCACCATCTGCGCCGGTCATGCTTCCGACGACGAAGCCAGGCCCGATCCCGCCGATCCCGCTACAAACGCCGAGGCCAGATCCCCCATATGCGGTTGCAGTACTAACCGGCCGGATCGCGCTCCACCCGCTCGTAGGTGACGCCGTGGTCCGCCAGGACCTCGGACACCGGACCGGGGCGGGCGACGAGGGCGAGGACCAGATGCCGGGACCCGATCTCCTTGTCCTTGCGCCCGAGGGCGATCCGCAAGGACTTCTCCAGCACCTGCTTGGCCTCGGCCGTGAAGGGCCGGTGCGAGCGCGACCCCGGCTCCCGCCGCCCGAACAGCCCCGCGGCGCGCACCTGGTTCCGCGGCGCGGAGGCGCTCAAGGCACCCTCGCCGTGACTCTCCTCGATCCGGGCCACCACCTCCGCCAGGTCGATGCCCAGCCCCGCCAGCGCCTCCTCGTCCGCCTTCGACAACCCGCCCCGCCGCCGCGCCTCGACCAGCCCCGCCCGCACGGCCGCCCGGTCCACCTCCAGCGGATCGAGCGCCCCCTGCTCCAGCAGAGCCAGCAACAGGTGCTCCTCCGCCACCACCGGGGACTGCGCCCGGGCGGCCTCCGCCTGCGCCCCGACCACCGCCGACCGCGCCGCTGCAGTGAACCTCTCGAACATCACGACCTCCCGTACTTCTTGTGCACGGCCTGCCGGCTGACCCCCAACTCGGCAGCGATCTCCTGCCACGACCACCCCTGCGCCCGCGCGCTGCGCACCTGCACGGACTCCAACTGCTCCAACAGCCGCCGCAACGCGGCCACGGCCCGCAACCCCACGCGGGGGTCGCGGTCGCCGGCGCGGTCGGCCAGATCGGTCGCCTCACTCATGCACGTCAACCTAGGTTGACATAGGGGCTTTGTCAACCCTGGTTGACGTCGGACGGTGTGCCGGCGACTCGCCCACGCCTTCCTCACCCTCGCCGCCGCCGACCATCACCAGGGCACTGTTCCACCGTCGTCGAAGAATCCGCCGGTCGGTCCGTCGTCGGGCAGGGTCGCGAGGCGAATCGCGATCGCCGCGCCCTGGTGGGGAGTGCGGACGCCCTGGAAGCCGTTGAGGTCGGTGGCGGTGAAGCCGGGACAGCCGGAGTTGATCAGGATGCCGGTGTCGCTCAGTTCCTTGGCGTATTGGACGGTGACGGCGTTGAGGAAGGTCTTGGACGCCAAGTACGCGGCGGGAACCGGGCCCATGTCGACGCCGGGCGTGGTCTGCAGGGCGAGCGAGCCGACGCTGCTGGACATGTTCACGATCCGCGGCGATGCCGAGCCGCGCAGCATGGGCAGCATCGCGTTGGTGACGCGGATGACCCCGATCACGTTGGTTTCCACGACGACTCGTACGGTCGCGGGATCGACCGTGGTGGGCGTCTGCGGCATACGGCCGGTGATCGCGGCGTTGTTGACCAGGACGTCCAGACCTCCGGCGCGGTCGGCAATCAACTCGGCCGCGGCGGCCACACTTGCGTCGTCCGTCACGTCGAGCGGAACGCCGAACGCGTCGGTCCCGGCTGCCCGCAGCTTCTCCACCGCGGTGTCGCGGCGCTGTTGGTCCCGCGCGCCCACGCCGATTCGCCAGCCGAGGGCGCCCAGGCCCGCCGCGATCTCGTATCCGATTCCTTTGTTCGCGCCGGTCACCAGTGCGATCTTCTGTTCACTCATGTCATCAAGCGTGGTGCGGACTCGGGTGGGACGTCCAAGACCGACTGGGTGGGCGGTGATACCGCTCGGGTATCGGTCCTGGTGAGCGCCGGATACGATGACGCGGTGGAGACGCGGGAGCTACGGTACTTCGTCGCCGTCGCGGAGGAGTTGCACTTCGGGCGGGCGGCGCAGCGGCTCGCCATGGCGCAACCACCGCTGTCGCGGGCGATCCAGCAGCTCGAGCGGCGGCTCGGAGTGGTTCTGCTGCACCGCACTGCTCGCGCAGTCGCCTTGACCGAGGCCGGGTCGGTGCTTCTGCGGGAGGCCCGGGCCGCACTCGACGCGGTCGAAGCCGCCGAGCGCCGCACCCGCCGCGCGGCTGCCGAATCGCCCGGTGTGGTGCTGGCGACGAAAGCCGGAGCGTCCAGCGAACTGCTGTCGAAGCTGTTGGACGCCTACGCCGCCGAGCCCGGCGCGGTCGCCGTCGAGGTGGTGCTGTGCGGGCCCGGCGAGCAGGAAAGGCTGCTGCGCGACGGGCGTGCCGACGTTGCTCTGCTCCACCGGCCCTTCGACACGACGGCCGGCCTCGACACCGAGGACCTGCGCACCGAACAGCAGGTCGTGGTCCTGCCCGCGGGGCACCCCTGGGCCAACCGACCCCGTGTGTCGATGGCCGAGGTCACCACCCTGGCCGACCTGCCCCTGCCACGCTGGCCTCGACCGGACGGGGGCTATCCGGACGGACCCGGCCCCCAGGTACGCGACCACACCCAGCTGTTCCAGCTGATCGCGCTCGGACGGGCCTGCGCGGTCGTGCCCGAGTCCCTCCGGGCCCACCTGCGTGACGATCATGCGGCGGTGCCCGTGCCGGACGCACCGGCTGTCACGACCGTCATCGCCTGGCCGCCCCACAGCAGGTCCAAAGCCGTCGCCGACCTCGTCCTCACCGCGACACGCCTCCAGCCAACGGCACGGAGTACTACGGGTTGAGGCCGGCGACGACCTGGGCGGTGGCCGAGAGGCCGTCGTGGATGGTCGCCGCCATGCTGCTGCTCGCGAGGCAGAAGCCGAGCAGGGCGCAGATCAGGGCGTGCGAGAACTTCAGGCCGCCGTTGCGCATGAAGATCACCACGAGGATGAGCAGCAGGACGACCGCGGAGAGCGAGATCACCATCGTTACCTCCTTTTCGCGGCGCCATCGTGGCGCAGGAGGGGGTGCCTTCGGGCGAAACAGGTGTCCGCCGAACGGGTGTTGACGGTGCGTGACGGGCGTTCCGTGCTTGACGAACCGTTCCGGCGGACCACGGCACGGGTCTTGCCGGGCCGCCCGCCGCCGTGCCATATATGTCTAGACCTTTAGACGGAGGCGGAAGCCGAGGAGGGCCCCGTGCGACGCACCGCCGCCCTGCTCTCCCTCGGCGTGGCGGCCGCCGCGGTCGCCGCCGGCCTCGCGGCCTGCACCTCCGCCGACACCGCGCCCCCGGCCGCCCCCGCCGGTCTCACCGCCCAGGCGGGGAGCGCCACCTCGGTGCACGTGATGTGGCGGGCGGCCGCCGCGGCCGACGGCGTGACCAACTACCAGGTCTTCCAGGCCGGGCGGCTGGTCCGCGAACTCCCCGCCGACAGGACCATGGTGGACGTCACCGGGCTCGCCCCGCAGACCTCCTACACCTTCACCGTCCGGGCCCGCGACGCCGCCGGCAACACGTCCGCGCCCAGCACCGCCGCCACCGCCACCACCCCGGCCGCCCGGGCCGAGGACCGCGCCGCCCCCACCGCACCCGCCCGCACCGCGGCCCGCGCGGACGGCCCCCGTACGGTCACGCTGTCCTGGTCCGCCGCGAGCGACGACACAGGCGTCACGGCGTACGACGTCTACCAGGGCGGCATCCGCATCCACACCGCCGGGCCGGGCGAGACCTCCACGACCCTGTCCGGCCTCCAGCCGGACACCGCCTACAGCTTCACCGTCCGGGCCCGCGACGGCGCCGACAACTCCTCCCCCGACGGGCCCGCGGCGGTCGTGACCACCCCGGCCTCCTCCGAGCAGCGCCCGGACACCGCGCCCCGCGGCTTCACGGCCACCGCCTCACCCGGCGCGGTCACCCTGGCCTGGACCGCCCCGGACACCGGCCGCCCGACCGACGCGTACGAACTCCACGTCAACGGCAAGCCCGTCACCGTCATCCAATTCGGTGCAGGTGCGGTGCCCGCCGGACGGGTGGAGCACCGGCTCACGGTGACCGAGCCCGCCGGCACCGTATGGGAGCTGCGACTGCGCGCCCGCCTGCCGGACGGCACCTGGGGCGCGTTCTCGGCGCAGCAGCGCGTCGTCCTGGCCGGGTGACGGCGGCGGCCCCGGGGGGTCACGACGTGACAGCGATCCGGACGGAACGGCGCCGCCGGGAAGGAAGATCACGCACAATACATCCGTGTTCGGAGAGTACTCGTTCAACAACAGACAGGCGGATTCCGCGGACGGCGCTCCCGGGGCCGATCCCGAATCCGACTCCGGCTCCGCGGCCGGCGCGGCGGCACCGGGCAACCTGCCGCCCGAGCCCCCCGGGTTCGTCGGCCGCGAGAACGAACTGGCCGAACTGCACTGCCTGTTGCGGACACGGCGGCTGATCACCCTCACGGGCGTGGGCGGCGTCGGCAAGTCCCGCCTCGCCCTGCGCGCCGTCGCCGACGCCGAACAGGCCCGCCCCGACGGGGTCTGGTGGGTGGACCTCTCCCCCTTGCGCGACCCCGCGCTGCTGGCGATGACCGTGGCGCACGCCGTCGGGCTCGCCGACCACTCCGCAGGCCCGCTCGACGAGGAGCTGTGCGCCTGGATGGCGGACAAGGAACTCCTGCTCGTCCTGGACACCTGCGAGCACATGGTGTCCGACTGCCGCCACCTGGTGGGCGAACTCCTCCAGTCCTCCCCCGGGCTGACGGTCCTGATCACCTCGCGGGAGCCGCTGGACAGCCCCTGCGAGTACGTGGTCGAGCTCTGCCCTCTGCCCTGCGAGGGCCCCGACAGCGACGCCGTCGCCCTGCTGCGCGCCCGGGCCCTCGCCGCGGCCCCGGAGGCCGCGGCCGCCTTCGACGATCCCGAACGGGCGGCCCTGGCCGCGCAGGTGTGCCGGCGCCTCGACGGGATCCCGCTCGCCCTGGAGCTCGCCGGCGCCCGGATGCGGCGCTGGAGCCTGGAGCAGATGGCCGAGCGCCTCGGCGCCCGCTTCGACGTGCTCGCCGACGGCCGTGACTCGCTGCTGCCCCGCCACCGTACGATGCGCACCGCCATCGGCTGGAGCCACGAGCTGTGCGAGCCGGTGGAACGGCTGCTGTGGGCCCGGCTTTCGGTGTTCACCGGCGACTTCGACATGGCCGCGGCCCGCGCGGTGTGCTCGGGCGGCCCGCTGTCCGCGGCCCGGGTGGAGCGGGTGCTCGGCGGCCTGGTGGCCAAGTCGGTGGTGCGCCGCACCCAGGAGCGCGGGGCGGGCGCCCGCTACCGGATGCTGGACACGATCCGCGAGTACGGCCACGACTGGCTGGCCGAGCTCGGCGAGGTCCGCACCGTCGCCGACCGGCACGCCCACTGGTACGCGGCGCTCTCGCGGGCCGCGGACCGGGGCTGGATGGGCCCGCGCCAGGTGGACTGGTACCGCAGGATGACCGCCGAGCACCCGCACCTGCGCCGAGCCCTGGAGCACCTCCTCGGCACCGATCCGGCGGCGGCGCTCGAGATGGCCGGGGCGCTGTGGTTCTTCTGGTTCTCCTGCGGGCACGTGCACGAGGGCCGGGGCTTCCTGGAGCGGGCCCTGCGCACGGCCCCGCCGTCGGGCGCGGTGTACGCGCAGGGGCTGTGGGCGCTCGGGCTGACCATGGTGCTCCAGGGGGAGATGGACACGGCCCGGGAGCTCGGCGACCGGTGCACCGCCGCGGCGGCCGGGGTGGCCGACCCCGAGGCGGAGGTGCGGGCGGTCCACCTGCGGGCGCTGTCCCTGCTGCTGCCCGGGGATCCGGCGCGGGCCCTTGAGCTGGCGGGGCCGCGGGCGCGCTCGCGGCACACCGGGCCGGCCGACGGCGCCGGGCGGCTCCTGTGCCGGCTGGTGACCGCCTACGCCCTGTGCGACCTGCAGCGCTTCGAGCAGGCCGCCGAGGAGGCGCGGGGGCTGCGCGAGGCGTGCGCGGACCTCGACGAGCGGTGGCTGCGGGCCTATGCGGACTACGTCTTGGCCGTCGCGGCGTTCGGGCTCGGGCGCCCCGAGGAGGCGGCCCGGCACGTACGGGCGATGCTGTCGGGCAAACGGCTGCTCGGCGACCGCATCGGCATCGCGCTCGGCCTGGACCTGCTGGCGGCGGCCGTCGCGGCGCTGGGCGACGGGGAGCTGGCGGCCCGGCTGCTGGGCACGGGGCACGCCTGGTGGCGCACGGTGGGCCGGCCCCAGATGGGCTCACCCTCGCTGACGGCCCTGCGGGAGCGGGGCGAGCGGCAGGCCCGCGCGGCGATCGGCGACGCGGCCTTCGAGAGCGCTTTCCTGGGCGGCGCGGCTGCGCCCACCGGCTGACGGCAGCCGGTGGGCCGCGGACGTCCTGAACTGCTGCTGTACCGGGCTCCCGTCAGTACGGGAGGGTTCTGCCCGACGGTGTACGCAGGTCCAGGTCTCGGGGAGCGGGCTTCGGGACGGGCTTGCGGATCAGCTGTTGGCGCATGCGGCCTCCTCGCTCAGACCAGGGCCGGGCGGCGGGGTTCCACCACGCGGCCGTCGGGGAGCAGCTCACCGGTGTCGTCGAAGATCACCAGGCCGTTGCACAGCAGGCTCCAGCCCTGTTCGGGATGGAAGGCCACGGTACGGGCGGCGTCGTGGTCGGCGCTGTCGGCGGACGGGCAGGGGGGCTGGTGGGAGCACATGGCGCACCTCCTCGCTGTGTGGCGCGGGAAGCCGGCGGTCACCCGGTCGATTCCGCGATCCACGGTGGCGGTGAGTATTACTGATCGCCGCCCCCGGACGGAACCCATATTCGCGGTCCAGTTCAGGGTGTGTATGCCCGCTCACCATCTGCTCATGCCCGGTATGCGGATCGTTCACCGAAGGCGTACGGCCGTCTCCGGCGGGGCCGTTGCCGACGGCCCTGGAAGGGCACGGCGCGCGGGGCCCGGAGCCCGCGTCCGGTCACGGTGCGCAGCCGACCGCGGACACCGGAGCGCGCCGCGGGGCGGGCGCGCGAGTGGCCAGGATCACGTCCGACGCCCCGGGCGAAAACCGGGGTCCGGACGGCGGTCCACGGAGGCTAGGGTTCCGTGATCACCGCACCCGGTGGTCAGCGCGAGAGCGAGGAGGATCCCGTGGCCACTCCGCCACCGCAGCACGGCGCCGGCCCGTACACCCCGTACACCCCGTACGCCCCGCAGCAGGGCGGCCCCCACGGCCCGTACGCCGCCGGGCCGGGCCTGCCGGGCCTGCCGGGCCCGTACGGCGTGCCGCAGCACTACGAGTGCCGGATCTGCGGGTCGGTGCCCGCCGCGGCGGCGACCGTGCGGGGGCACCAGGGGCTGCTCGTCCTGATGCGGTTCCTGCGGGTGGAGGGGCCGCTGTGCCGCAACTGCGGGCTCGCCACCTACCGGCGCATGACCTCGGACACCCTGTGGCAGGGCTGGTGGGGTCCGCTGTCGCTGTTCATCACGCCCGTGACGCTGCTGATGAACCTCGGCCCGCGGGCGGCCTTCCACCGGCTGGCTCCCCCGTCCGGCAGCATCCTGCCGCCGCTCGACCCGGGCAGGCCGCTGTGGCGCCGCCCGCCGGCCCTGGTCCTGCTCGTGCTGACCGTCCTGCTCTCCTTCTCGCTGCCGACCCTGGTCGTGCTCGGCATCCTGGCCGGGGAGGACAAGCCCCCGGCCCTGACCGCCGGGATGTGCGTGCGCAACGTGGGCGACTGGAAGGACCAGGAGCTGCTGGTGGTGGACTGCGGCTCGCTGGACGCCCAGTACCGGGTGCACGCGCCCCCCTGCACCGGCCTGGAATACGTCACGGACCTGAAGTACAGCGCGGACGGCATGGATTTCAGCTGTCTGACGCCACTGCGCTAGCGCGGCGGCCCCCTCGGCGCCGGCACGCCGAAGCCCCCGGACGCCGGGCGTCCGGGGGTGGGGGCGTACGGCTCGGCCCGCGCTAGCGGATCGGCATGCCGGAGAGGGTGCGGGCGATGACCAGCCGCTGGATCTCGCTCGTTCCCTCGAAGATCGTGTAGATGGCCGCGTCGCGGTGCATGCGCTCCACCGGGTACTCGCGGGTGAAGCCGTTGCCGCCGAGGATCTGGACGGCCTGGGCGGTGACCTTCTTGGCCACCTCGCTGGCGAACAGCTTCGACATCGAGCCCTCGGCCGAGGTGAACGGCTTGCCGGCCACCGCCATCCAGGAGGCCCGCCAGACCAGCAGCCGGGCCGCGTCGATCTGGGTGCGCATGTCGGCGAGCTGGAAGGCGACGCCCTGGTTGTCGATGATCGGCCGGCCGAACTGGGTGCGGGTGCGGGCGTAGTCGAGGGCGACCTCGTACGCGGCGCGGGCCGTGCCGACGGCCATCGCGCCGACGGCCGGGCGGGAGGCCTCGAAGGTGGCCATGGCCGCGTTCTTCACGCGCTCACCGCCCCCGGCCTTCGCCTTCTCCCGGGCCCGCGCGAGCCGCTCGTCCAGCTTGTCCTTGCCGCCCAGGAGGCAGGAGCCGGGGACACGGACGTCCTCCAGGACCACCTCGGCGGTGTGGGAGGCGCGGATGCCGTGCTTCTTGAACTTCTGGCCCTGGGACAGGCCGGGGGTGTTCGGCGGCACGATGAAGGAGGCGTGGCCCTTGGTGCCGAGCTCGGGGTCGACGACGGCGACGACGATGTGGACGTTGGCGATGCCGCCGTTGGTCGCCCAGGTCTTGGTGCCGTTCAGGACCCACTCGTCCTTGGCCTCGTCGTAGACCGCCCGCGTCCGCATGGCGCCGACGTCGGAGCCGGCGTCCGGCTCGGAGGAGCAGAAGGCCGCGACCTTCACGTCGTCGGGCGTGCCGTACATCTGCGGGATCCAGGTGCCGATCTGCTCCTCGGTGCCGTTGGCGACGACGCCGATGGCTGCGAGACCGGTGCCGACGATCGACAGCGCGATGCCCGCGTCGCCCCAGAACAGCTCCTCCATGGCCATCGGGATGCCGAGGCCGGTGGGGTCGAAGAACTGCTGGGCGTAGAAGTCGAGGGAGTAGATGCCGACCTTGGCGGCCTCCTGGATGACGGGCCAGGGGGTCTCCTCGCGCTCGTCCCACTCGGCGGCCGCGGGCCGGATGACATCGGCGGCGAAGCCGTGGATCCAGTCCCGGACCTGCTTCTGCTCGTCGTTCAGCTCCATCGTGAACTCCGCCAACGTCCCTCCCCTGTGCATCCGCCAGTTACGTTACTGGCGGTAACCTCGTCGGTGGCCACAGTCTGTTACCGACGAGTAAGCACTGTCAAGCAGGACGGGCCCACCGGCCGGTTCGCTCGCCGGGGTGCCCGGGGTGTTACGTTGCGTGGGCGTCACGCACCATCGCAAGGGCGGGGAGAGAACACGTCATGGAGACCACGCAGCAGGCCGGTGAACCGGGAACGGCCGAGCGCCGCCGGCGGGAGCTGCTCGAAGCGGCCGACCGGGTCGTGCTCAGGGACGGCCCCAAGGCCTCCATGAACGCCATCGCCGCGGAGGCCGGCATCACCAAGCCGATCCTCTACCGGCACTTCGGTGACAAGGCGGGCCTGTACCAGGCCCTGGCCGTCCGGCACACCGACGGCCTGCTCGACTCGCTGCGGGCCGCGCTCGACGCCCCGGCGGAGCGCCGCAGCCGCGTGGAGTCCACCCTGGACACCTACCTCGCGGCCATCGAGGCCCGCCCGCAGGTGTACCGCTTCCTGATGCACCCGACCGAGGACTCGCACGCCGCCGAGCGCGGCTTCGACGTCGGCAAGCACTCGGCGCCGCTGCTGCGACGGCTCGGCGAGGAGCTGGCCGAGGTGATCAGCGAGCGCGTGGACCTCGGTCCCGGCGGCGAGCAGCTCGCCCGGATCTGGGGCCACGGGATCGTCGGCATGATGCACGCGGCGGGCGACTGGTGGCTGGCCGAGCGGCCGTGCGGCCGTGCGGAGTTGGTGGCCGGACTGACCGACCTGCTGTGGGGCCGCCTGGCCACCGCGGGCGACCGCGCGGACGGCCCGGGCTTCTAGTGCTGTGACGGAAAGGCTCAGCCCTGGAGGGCGTGTGCGCCGCGCGCGCCCCAGGGCGTCCGGCGGATCGCCCGGTGCAGTCGGCGGGCCCGCATCCCCGTGACGCGCTCCGCGTAGACGGTGCCGTCGAGGTGGTCGCACTCGTGCTGGAGGCAGCGGGCGAAGAACCCGGTGCCCGTGATCCGCACCGGCGCGCCGTCCGAGGTGACGCCCTCGACGACGGCGCGGTCGAAGCGGGCCGTGCCGGCCTCCAGGCCGGGCAGCGACAGGCAGCCCTCGGGGCCCACGTACTCGTCGCCGTCGGCCTCGACCAGGCGCGGGTTGACGATGTGCCCGACGTGGCGTACGTCATCGTCGTCGGGGCAGTCGTAGACGAACACCCGCTGCCCGACGCCGATCTGGTTGGCGGCGAGGCCGACGCCCTCGGCCGCGTACATCGTCGCGAACATGTCCTCGATCAGCCGGTCGAGGTCCGGGCCGAACGCGGTGACCTCCGCGCAGGCCGAGTGGAGCACCGGGTCGCCCAGGAGGCTCATGGTGCGGACGATGCCGGTGGTGCCGGGAATGACGCGCTGTCGCATGGCCGTAAGCGTACGACGGGCGAATATATGAGGAGATCCGCGGCGACCTGGGGCGCCGCGGTCAAGGCCCCGGCCGGTACTGGATAGGCTGGGGCCGACCGACGCAAGGAGGACAAGGGACGATGGCAGGCAACACGGAGCCGCTTTCGCCGCGGGCCAAGCTGGCCGTGACGGCGGGCAGGGCCGCGGCGGCGGTGTCGCGGGCCGCGGGACGCGGAAGCGGATCGGTGATCGGCGGCAAGGTCGCACTCAAACTCGACCCCGATCTCCTCGGAGCGCTGGCGCAGCATCTCGACGTCGTCCTCGTCTCCGCGACGAACGGCAAGACCACGACCACGCGACTGATCGCCGAGGCGCTGCGGGCCAGCGGCCCGGTGGTCTCCAACGCGCTCGGCGCGAACATGCCGGCCGGCATCACCTCCGCCCTCGCGGGCGGCTCGGACGCCAAGTACGGCGTCATCGAGGTGGACGAGAAGTACCTCGCGGGCGTGGCCCGGGACGTCACCCCCAAGGTGATCGCCCTGCTGAACCTCAGCCGCGACCAGCTGGACCGCGCCGCCGAGACCCGCATGCTCGCCGAGAAGTGGCGCGAGGGCCTGCAGGGCTCCAAGGCCGTGATCGTCGCCAACTGCGACGACCCGCTGATCGTGTGGTCGGCCTCGTCCTCGCAGAACGTGGTCTGGGTCGCCGCCGGCCAGGAGTGGAAGGACGACGCCTGGTCGTGCCCCTCCTGCGGCGGTGTGATGCAGCGCCCCGGCGACGACTGGTTCTGCGGTGAGTGCGGCTTCCGCCGCCCGACCCCGAGCTGGGTGCTCTCCGGCGACCACGTGCTGGACCCGCACGGCTCCGCCTGGCCGATCAGCCTCCAGCTGCCCGGCCGCGCCAACAAGGCCAACGCCGCCACCTCGGCCGCCGTCGCCGCCGTCTTCGGCGTGCCGCCGCAGGTCGCGCTGGAGCGGATGTACCAGGTGCAGGCGGTCGCCGGCCGCTACGACGTGGTGGACTTCCAGGGCCGCGAGCTGCGCCTGCTGCTGGCGAAGAACCCGGCCGGCTGGCTCGAAACGTTTTCGCTGATCGACCAGCCGCCGGCCCCGGTGATCCTCTCGGTGAACGCGCGCGGCGCCGACGGCACCGACACCTCCTGGCTGTGGGACGTGGACTACCCGCGCCTCGCCGGCCACCCGATCTTCGTGATCGGCGACCGCAAGCTGGACCTGGCGGTCCGCCTGGAGGTCGCGGGCCTGGACTTCCGCGTCTGCGAGACCCTCGACGAGGCCGTGCAGCTGGCGCCGCCCGGCCAGATCGAGCTGATCGCCAACTACACCGCCTTCCAGGACGTCCGCCGCCGCGTCGGCAACTAGTACCCCTTGAGGACAAAGAGCATGAGCGACAACAGCCTGCGTCTGGTGTGGGTCTACCCCGACCTGCTCAGCACGTACGGAGACCAGGGCAACGCCCTCGTCGTCGAGCGCCGGGCCCGCCAGCGCGGCCTGGACGTGCAGCGCGTGGACGTGCGCAGCGACCAGCCCATCCCGACCTCCGGTGACATCTACCTCATCGGCGGCGGCGAGGACCGGCCGCAGCGGCTGGCCGCCGAGCGCCTGCTGCGCGACGGCGGCCTGGAGCGGGCCGTCTCGAACGGGGCGATCGTCTTCTCCGTGTGCGCCGGCTACCAGATCCTCGGCAACGAGTTCGTCAACGACATGGGCGAGCGCCAGCCGGGCCTGGGCCTGCTGGACGTCGTCACCGTGCGCGGCGAGGGCGAGCGGTGCGTCGGCGACGTCCTCGCCGACATCGACCCGCAGCTGGGCCTGCCGCAGCTGACGGGCTTCGAGAACCACCAGGGCGTCACGCACCTGGGCCCGTCCGCCAAGCCGTTCGCCCGCACCCGCATCGGCCGCGGCAACGGCACCGGCGACGGCACCGAGGGCGCGTACAACGACACGGTCTTCGGCACGTACATGCACGGCCCCGTGATGGCCCGCAACCCGCAGATCGCGGACCTCCTGCTGAAGCTGGCCCTCGACGTGAACGCGCTGCCGCCCGTCGACGACCGCTGGTACGAGGCGCTGCGCGCCGAGCGCATCGCGGCGGCGACGCAGCCCGCGTAACCCCGGCGCCACCCGGCGTTCGGCCCGGATTCCGCTTGCGGGGTCCGGGCCGTCGTGCGTTCCGGCGTACGCCCCGCTTCCGCGCGCCGTGCGTTCGCACAAGGATCCCGACCGGTGCGTGGAGGATGGTTCAGTCCGGTGCCGATCCGCTTGTAGGGTGACGGGTAGTTCCAACCGGACGACGTGGTCCGGTCGTCGGCCCACGTTGCAAAGGTTCTCTGTGCCATGCGCATTGGTGTGCTCACTTCCGGTGGCGACTGCCCCGGTCTCAATGCCGTCATCCGCTCCGTCGTACACCGCGCCGTCGTCGACCACGGCGACGAGGTGATCGGGTTCCACGACGGCTGGCGCGGCCTCCTGGAGGCGGACTACCGCAAGCTCGACCTCGACGCGGTGGCCGGCATCCTCGCCCGCGGCGGCACCATCCTCGGCTCCTCCCGCGTCCAGCCCGCGCACCTGCGCGACGGCGTGGAGCGGGCCCGCGGGCACGTCGCGGACCTCGGCCTGGACGCCATCATCCCGATCGGCGGCGAGGGCACCCTGAAGGCCGCCAACCTGCTCTCGCAGGCCGGCCTGCCGATCGTCGGCGTGCCGAAGACCATCGACAACGACATCGCCTCGACCGACGTCACCTTCGGCTTCGACACCGCGGTCGGGGTCGCCACCGACGCCCTGGACCGGCTGAAGACCACCGCCGAGTCGCACCAGCGCGTGATGGTCGTCGAGGTCATGGGCCGCCACACCGGCTGGATCGCCCTGCACTCGGGCATGGCCGCCGGCGCGCACGCGATCGTCGTGCCGGAGCGCCCCTTCGACATCGAGGAGCTGACGGCGATCGTCGGCGAGCGCTTCTCCGCCGGCAAGCGGTTCGCGATTGTCGTGGTCGCCGAGGGGGCCAAGCCGCGCCCCGGCTCCATGGAGTACCAGCAGGGCGGCAAGGACCAGTACGGCCACGAGCGCTTCGCCGGCATCGGCAACATCCTCGCCGTCGAGCTGGAGCGGCGCCTGGGCAAGGAGGCCCGCCCGGTCATCCTGGGCCACGTCCAGCGCGGCGGCACGCCGACCGCGTACGACCGCGTCCTGGCCACCCGCTTCGGCTGGCACGCGGTGGAGGCGGCACACCGCGGCGAGTTCGGGATGCTGACCGCGCTGCGCGGCACCGACATCGAGATGGTGCCGCTGGCGGAGGCCACCTCGACCCTCAAGACGGTCCCGGACGCGCGCTACGCCGAGGCCGAGACCGTTCTGTAGCCCTTTCCCCCTTTCTGTCGCCGCCCCCGGTCGCAGCTGCGGCCGGGGGCGGCACTACTGTGGTGGGGCACCACGGTCAAGGGAGAACAGATGGATCACAGCGGGCACGGCATGGACATGCACATGGACATGGACCTGCCGCCGTTCACCCTCGGGCGTGGTCTGGAGTTCTCCTTCGACGCCTTCTTCCTGATCGGCTCGCTCGTCGGCCTCGGGCTGTACCTGTGGGGCGTGGCGCGGCTGCGCCGGCGCGGGGACGCCTGGCCCGTGGGCCGGACCGTCGCCTTCGCCACCGGCGTGCTGAGCGTGGCCCTGGTGATGTGCACCAAGCTGAACGACTACGGCATGGTCATGTTCAGCGTGCACATGGTCCAGCACATGGTGATCAGCATGCTGTCGCCGATCCTGCTGCTGCTGGGCGCCCCGGTCACGCTCGCGCTGCGCGCGCTGCCGCCCGCCGGGCGGGGCCGCAAGGGCCCCCGCGAGCTGCTGCTGATGCTGCTGCACAGCCGCTACATGAAGGTGATCACCCACCCGGCGTTCACCATCCCGATGTTCATCGCCAGCCTCTACGCCCTGTACTTCACCCCGCTCTTCGATTTCCTCATGGAGAGCAAGGCCGGACACATCGGCATGATGGTGCACTTCCTCGCCGTCGGCCTGGTCTTCTTCTGGCCGATCATGGGCGTGGACCCGGGCCCGCACCGCCCCGGCTACGTGATGCGGATGCTGGAGCTCTTCGCCGGGATGCCCTTCCACGCGT
Organism: Streptomyces sp. NPDC046876; assembly: GCF_040645035.1. Lineage (NCBI taxonomy): Bacteria > Bacillati > Actinomycetota > Actinomycetes > Kitasatosporales > Streptomycetaceae > Streptomyces > Streptomyces sp. NPDC046876. Next base: position 71,098 of record NZ_JBEYXK010000015.1, read on the forward strand.
TCTTCGGCATCGCGCTGATGATGGCCAGCGAGCCGATGATCAAGACGTACGAGAACCCGCCGGCCTCGCTCGGCATCGATCCGCTCCTCGACCAGCAGTGGGGCGGCGGCATCGCCTGGGCCTTCAGCGAGATCCCCTCGGTGCTGGTGCTGATCGCCCTGATGTACCAGTGGTACCACTCGGAGCAGCGGGCGGCGAAGCGCGCCGACCGGGCCGCCGAGCGCGACGGCGACCAGGAGCTGGAGGCGTACAACGCCTATCTCGCCTCGCTCCGCGCGCGTGGCCAGTAGCGCGATCCCGCTCCGGCGCGCCACCATGGGGCATGACCGGATCCGTCAAGGCGATGGCCGTGATGACCTTCGCCGCCCTGGTGGGCGTCGCCACGTACTCCGTGGCCCTCGGCAGCAACGGCTGGCTGTGGTTCGGCTGGGTGGTCCTGGGCCTCCTCACCGCCGGCATGGCGGCGTCCCGCAGCAGCTGAGGCCCCCGCCGATCGCCCGGCGCCCCGCGTTTTCCCCGTGTCCGGCCTCTCGGGCCCGGCGCCGGCTGTCCGTACGATGGCGGTGACAACGGGACGGCGACGGGAGCGGCCTGGTGTTCTACCACTTGCTCAAGTACGTGTTCCTCGGGCCGCTGCTGCGGCTGCTGTTCCGCCCGCGCATCGAGGGGCTGGAGAACATCCCGGCCGAGGGCGCCGCGATCGTCGCGGGCAACCACCTGTCGTTCTCCGACCACTTCCTGATGCCCGCGATCCTGAAGCGGCGGATCACCTTCCTCGCCAAGGCGGAGTACTTCACCGGACCCGGGCTGAAGGGCCGGCTGACCGCGTTCTTCTTCCGCAGCGCCGGCCAGATCCCCGTCGACCGCTCGGGCCGGGACGCCGGCCGGGCCGCGATCCGCGAGGGGCTGGCCGTACTGGCCCGGGGCGAACTGCTCGGCATCTACCCCGAAGGCACCCGCTCGCACGACGGCCGGCTGTACAAGGGCAAGGTCGGGGTGGCCGCGATGGCGCTCGGCGCCGGGGTGCCGGTCGTGCCGTGCGCCATGGTGGGGACCTTCGAGATCCAACCGCCCGGGCAGAAGATCCCGAACATCCGGCCGGTCACCATCCGCTTCGGCCGCCCGCTGGACTTCTCGCGCTACGCCGGCATGGAGGGCGAGCGGGCCGTGCTGCGCGCGGTCACCGACGAGATCATGTACGCCATCCTCGAACTGTCCGGCCAGGAGTACGTCGACCGGTACGCGGCCGAGGTCAAGGCCGAGGAGGAGGAAGCACGGAAGAAGGCCCGGCGCAGGACGCGCTGAGCCTTCTCCCGTGCGAGGGGCCTTACGGCCCGCTGCCCGTGTCACGGGGTCAGCGGACGGCCGGCAGCTCCTCCTGCGCGGGCAGGGCGGACGCCGGGGACTCGGCGAGCGCCTTCGCCGCGGCCGGGGCCGGGGCGACCGGGGCGGCGTGCGGACCGCACACCACGTCCTTGGCGTCGACCTTGCCGTGGAGCAGGTAGTCGTCCACGCGGGTGTTGATGCAGGGGTTCACCAGGCTGGTGACACCGTGCGAACCGGCGCCCTGCTCGGTGATCAGGCGCGAGCCGGCGAGACGGCGGTGCAGCTCGACGCCGCCCTTGTACGGGGTGGCCGCGTCACGCTCGGACTGGACGATCAGCACCGGGGCCAGGCCGTGCTTGGCACCGACGGCGATCGGCTTGCTCTGCTTGGACTTCCAGGTCGCGCAGGGCAGGTTCATCCAGGCGTTCGACCAGGTCAGGAACGGGTACTTCTCGTGCAGCGCCGAGTTGTCCCGGTCCCACTTCGTCCAGCTGGTGGGCCACTTGGCGTCGGCGCACTCGACCGCGGTGTACACCGCGTTGCTGTTCTCCGAGGCGATGTTGCCCTTGATGTCGGACATGTCCGGGGCGATCGCGTCGACCAGCGGCTTCTCGTCACCGGCGGCCCAGGCGCTGAACGCCTGCGCGACCGGGACCCACGAGGAGTCGTAGTACGGGGCGCCCTGGAAGAAGTTGATCAGCTCGGCCGGACCGGCGACGCCGCCGAGCGGCTTGGCCTTGGCCTGGGCGCGCAGCTGCTGCCACTTCGCCTCGACCTTGGCGCGCGTGTCGCCGAGGTGGAAGGACGCGTCGTTCTTGGCGACCCAGTCCTGCCAGTCGTTCCAGCGCATCTGGAAGGCGACGTCCTGCTCGAGGTTGGCCTCGTACCAGATGTTGTCCTGCGCCGGGTTGACCACGCTGTCGACGATCATGCGGCGCACGTGGGTCGGGAACAGGGTCGCGTAGACCCCGCCGAGGTAGGTGCCGTAGGAGACGCCGAGGTAGTTCAGCTTCTTCTCGCCGAGGGCGGCGCGGATGACGTCCAGGTCACGCGCGATGTTCGGCGTGGTCATGTACGGGAGCATCTCGCCGCTGCGCTCCTTGCAGCCGTCCGCGTACTCCGCGGCGAGCTTGCGCTGGGCGCTCTTGTCGGCCTCGGTGGCCGGAACCGGGTCCGCCTTCGGGGCCTTGACGAACGCCTGCGGGTCGATGCAGGAGATCGGCGCCGAGTGGCCGACGCCGCGCGGGTCGAAGCCCACGAAGTCGTACGCCTTGGCGGTGTTCACCCACAGCGGGGACTTGGTGGTGGACCGGCGCGGGAAGCGCATGCCCGAACCGCCGGGGCCGCCGGGGTTGTACAGGAGGGCGCCCTGGCGCTCTTCCTTGGTGCCGGTGCTGACGGCGCGGTCGACCGCGATGTCGATCGTCTTGCCGAACGGCTTGGCGTAGTCGAGCGGGACCTTGACCCAGCCGCACTGGATCGGAGCCGCGAAGCCCCAGTCGGCGGGGCAGTCCTTCCACTCGATCCCGGTCCGGGCGGCGCGGGCGGCGGCGAGCTGCGCGCCGAGCGCCTCCGGAACCGAGCTGGTGCCGGACGCGGTCGCCGCCGCGGCCGGCGGCGCCAGCAGCAGACCCGCCGCCAGCGCTCCGGTGATCAAAGTGGCAGCGCTCCCCAGCGCTGCTTTGCTTATCACGTGGTTGTTCCCCCTGCATCAGGCCCGGCCGGACACGGCCGGGTTGGGTCGGGTTGGTCGTGCGAATGCAAGGGGGATCCTTTCGCCTGACCTACACCTGACAACAGACCAACGTCGGGTTTCTTTGCCAACCCGATAACCGGAGAGGCGTGTACCGCTGAGCGGTGTCTGATTCGCCCCAGGTTCGCCCAGCAGTTACCAGCCGTACGTGCGACACGCCGCATCCAGGAGACCGCGCAGCCGCAGCGCGTCCGGCGCAAGTGCCGTGACCAGGACGGCGGGACCGGCCAGCGGGGTGACCACGGCGAACTCCCCCAGCACGGCCGCCGTGGGCGGAGCCGCGGCGAACCCCGGGTGGACGGCCAGGAGCTGACCGAGCGCCCGGTGCCCGGCGAGCCCCGCCGGGCCGTCCCAGCCGCCGGGTGCGCCGGGACCGCAGGCGAGCTCCTGGTCCAGCAGCGGTCGGCCGTCCAGGGTGACGGCGAGCCGGCTGCGCAGCAGGCCCGGCTCCTCGCCCGTCCGGCCCAGCACCTGCTCCTCGCGCAGCAGGAGCCGGGCCCCGGGGGCCAGTTCGGCGCGGGTGTGCACCCGCAGGTCGCTGCCGCGGACCGAGACCAGCGGCTCCGGCAGCCACCGCACCGCCGCGTCCTCGGCCACGCTCAGGCGTACGTCGTACCGCGCGGGGGTGCCGCCGCGGCCGGGCAGCGCCAGGGTGGCCGCCGCCGAGGCCAGGGCGAGGCGGGCCCCGGGCCCGGCGGTGGCCTCGACCGTGAGGTGGTCCCCGCCGAGCGGGGCGCTCATCGCGCCGACCAGCATCACGCCGGCCTCGGCTCCGGCACCCCGGGTGCGGCGCAGCGCGAGCGGCCCTTCGCCGGTGAGCAGCGGCAGGGCGGTCCCGCCGCGCCCGTCGGCGACGGCCCCGATCCGGGCGGTGGCCCGGACCCCGGCCGGGGCGGGCGCCGGGGCCGGGGTCGGGACAGAAGCGGGTACTGCGGCGGCCGGCGGGGCGGTGGCGGGCGGGGCAGCGGTGGCGGGCGGCGCGGTGGCCGCAGGGGCGGTGGCGGGTGGGGCGGTCACCGTGCGGTCCAGGCGGCGAGCCGCTCGCGCACCCACGCGGCCACCGGGGCGACGCCCTCCTCGCCGCGCAGGGACTGGAAGGTGACGGGCAGTGCGCCGCGCTGTTCGGCGGCGTCGCGGGCCATCCGGTCCAGGTCGGAGCCGACGTGCGGGGCGAGGTCGGTCTTGTTCACGACGAGCAGGTCGGCGGTGGTGACGCCGGGGCCGCCCTTGCGCGGGATGTCGTCGCCGCCCGCCACGTCGATCACGAAGATCTGGGCGTCGACGAGACCGCGGGAGAAGGTGGCGGTGAGGTTGTCCCCGCCGGACTCGACCAGGATCAGGTCGAGCGGTGCGCTCTGCCGGTGCGCTTCCTCCAGCTCCTCCACCGCCTCGAGGTTGGCGGAGATGTCGTCGCGGATCGCGGTGTGCGGGCAGGCCCCGGTCTCCACGGCGGTGATCCGCTCGGGCGGCAGCACGGCCTCGCGGAGCAGGAATTCGGCGTCCTCCCGCGTGTAGATGTCGTTGGTGACGACGGCCATGGACAGTTCGGTGCGCAGGGCACGGCAGAGCGCGGCGACGGTGGCGGTCTTGCCGGAGCCGACGGGCCCGCCGAGACCGATCCGCAGGGCGCGGCGCGAGCCGTCGGCGCGGACGGGCTCGGCGCTGTGGGTGTGGCGCTCGGGGAAGGTCGTGGCGTGGTCGAGGTGCACGGGGTACTCCAGGGGGGTGGGTGGGGTGGGGCCGGTGCGGGCGGGTCCGGCACACACGGGTCAGGACGCGAACAGCCGTACCGGCCAGTCGGCATGGATCTCCGCCGCGATCTCCAGCAGCGGCGAGGAGGCCGCGGGCAGGGCCTCCGGGCCTTCGAGCCGGGCCCGGTCCGCGGCCTGCACGGCCCGCCCGGCCACCGAGTCGAGCTCGGCCGCGAGGCGGGCCAGGACCCCGCTCGCCTCGAAGGGGTCCAGGCCGAGCAGCCGCACGGTGGCGGTCGCGGGCCCGCTGACGCTCTCGTACGCCGCCACGTGCGCGGCGTCGAGCGGCCCGAGGCCGGCGGCCCGGGCGGTGAGGCCGAGCACCACGGGCTGGTGCGCCCCGCGCGGGAACGCGGCGGCCAAGGCGTCGAGTTCCGCCGCGGGCCAGGTGGCCCGGGCGGCGCGCAGCAGCTGCCGGCCGAGCCGCCGGGCGGCGGTGCGCAGGGCGGGTGAGGGGGTGCGGGCGTCGGCGGCGGCGTCGAGGACGGCCGGGTCGAGCCCGAGGGCGGCGGCCGCGGCGAGGGCGGCGGCGGTGAGCCCGGCCGTGTGCAGGCGGCCGCGGCAGAACTCCTCCAGGGAGGCGGCGTCGTGGATGCGGCCCGCCTTGCAGGCGGCTTCCGCCCCGCCGGAGTGGGCGTGGCCCCCGGCGGGGAAGCGGCCGTCCGCGAGGACGAGCAGTGCGGCGAGGCCCATCAGAAGAGGAAGTATCTCTGGGCCATGGGCAGTTCCGCGGCCGGGGCGGGCTCCACCGCTTCGCCGTCGATGGTGACGGTGAAGGTGTCGGCGTCGACCTCGACCCGCGGCATGGCGTCGTTGTTGCGCATGTCCGCCTTGCCGACCTTGCGGGTGCTCTCGATGGCGGTGAACGCCTTGCCGAGGCCGAGCCGTTCGGGCAGGCCGTCGTCGAGTGCCGCCTGCGCGGTGAAGTTCACCGAGTTCAGGGCGGGGGCGCGCCCGTGGGCCCCGTACATCGGGCGGGGCAGCACGGGCTGCGGGGTGGGGATGGAGGCGTTGCCGTCGCCCATCTGGGCGTACGCGATCTGGCCGCCCTTGATGACGGCCTCGGGCCTGACCCCGAAGAACGCGGGGTTCCACAGCACGAGGTCGGCGAGCTTGCCGGTCTCGACCGAGCCGATCTCCCGGGCGAGCCCCTGGGCCACGGCGGGGTTGATCGTGTACTTGGCGACGTAGCGGCGGGCGCGGTGGTTGTCGGCGGGCCCGTCTCCGGCCAGGAAGCCGCGGCGCCGCTTCATCACGTGGGCGGTCTGCCAGGTGCGCAGGACGACCTCGCCGACGCGGCCCATGGCCTGGGAGTCGGAGGAGATGATCGAGATGGCCCCGATGTCGTGGAGGACGTCCTCGGCGGCGATGGTGGAGGGCCGGATCCGGGACTCGGCGAAGGCGAGGTCCTCGGGGACGGCGGGGTTGAGGTGGTGGCAGACCATCAGCATGTCGAGGTGTTCCTCGATGGTGTTGACGGTGTGCGGCCGGGTCGGGTTGGTCGAGCTGGGCAGGACGTTCGGCTCGGAGACCACGGTGATGATGTCGGGTGCGTGCCCGCCGCCCGCGCCTTCGGTGTGGTACGAGTGGATGGTCCGCCCGGCGATGGCGGCGAGCGTGTCGCCGACGAATCCGGCCTCGTTGAGGGTGTCGGTGTGGATCGCGACCTGCGCCCCGGTCTCCTCGCAGACGCCCAGACAGGCGTCGATGACGGCCGGGGTGGCCCCCCAGTCCTCGTGGATCTTGAACCCGAGGGCGCCGCCGCGCAGCTGGGAGTGCATGCCCTCGCGGGACATGGTGTTGCCCTTGCCGAGCAGGCCGATGTTGACCGGGTACGCCTCCAGGGCGGCGAACATGCGGGCCAGGTGCCAGGGTCCGGGGGTGACGGTGGTGGCCTTGGTGCCCTCCGCCGGTCCGGTGCCGCCGCCGACGAGGGTGGTGATGCCGGAGGCGAGGGCCTCGTCGATGACGGTCGGGGAGATGAAGTGGACGTGGGCGTCGATGGCGCCCGCGGTGACGATCTTCCCGTTGCCCGCGATGATCTCCGTCTCGGGGCCGATGACGAGGGCGGGGTCCACGCCGTCCATGGTGTCGGGGTTGCCGGCCTTGCCGATGCCGCAGATCCGGCCGTCGCGGATGCCGAGGTCGGCCTTGACGATGCCCCAGTGGTCGAGGACCACCACCCCGGTGATCACGGTGTCGGGGGCGCCTTCGGCGCGGGTGGTGCGGGCCTGGCCCATGGACTCGCGGATGACCTTGCCGCCGCCGAACACGGCCTCGTCCCCCGAGCGTCCGGGGCCGCCGCTGAGGTCCTGCTCGATCTCGATGAAGAGGTCGGTGTCGGCCAGCCGGATCCGGTCGCCGGCCGTCGGTCCGAAGAGGTCGGCGTACGCGCCGCGTTCGAGCTCAGCCATCGAGCGGCCCTCCTGTCTCGCCGCGCAGGCCCGGTACGGTGCGCAGGCCGCCCAGCGGTACGAGTTCCACCTCGACCGGGATGCCCGGCTCGAAGCGGACGGCGGTGCCGGCGGCGATGTTGAGCCGGAGCCCGCGGGCGGCGGCGCGGTCGAAGTCGAGGCCGGGGTTGGCCTCGGCGAAGTGGTAGTGGGAGCCGACCTGGACGGGCCGGTCGGCGGCGTTGAGCACGGTGAGGCGGGTGACGGGGCGGCCCTCGTTCAGGCGCACCGGTCCGTCCCCGTGGACGATCTCGCCGGGGATCATGCGGCTGCTCCCCCTCAGACGATCGGGTCGTGGACGGTGACGAGCTTCGTGCCGTCCGGGAAGGTCGCCTCGACCTGGACGTCATGGATCATCTCGGGGATCCCCTCCATGACCTCGGCGCGGCCGAGCACGCTGCGGCCGGAGGCCATGAGCTCGGCCACCGTCCGCCCGTCGCGGGCCCCTTCGAGGATGTGCGCGGTGATCAGGGCCACCGCCTCGGGGTGGTTGAGGAGCACCCCGCGCGCCCTGCGCCTCTCGGCCACGTCGGCGGCCACGTGGATGAGCAGTCTCTCCTGCTCGTGCGGTGTCAGTTGCACTCGTATCACCAAGCTTCCAGGACAAGATCAACATCGCGCCGAACCGACCCTAACGGCCTTCAACACCCTGTTGACCTGCGCATATCCGAGCCAAGCGTGTCTTGCCCAACGCTGAAAAAGGCTTTCCGTCCCGAGCACCACCGCTTTACCGGCGTATGGGTGATCATTGACGGAAGGCCGAAGGCACCACGCTAGGGGCCTCGTTTTTCCGTCGCGTTAACCCACGTTTCGGGGAGGCACCCGGTTCGGCCCGTGGGCCGACTTCAGCGGGTTCCGTATACGGACTCGGACGAGTGCGCGCCGTCGCCGACCGCTCCGCACGTGCTGCTGCTCAGCACGGGCTACCGCTCAGCACGTGCTGCTGCTCAGCAGGTGCTGCCGCTCGCGGCGGGGGCCGCGACCGGCCAGGGCAGGGCGATCCACACGGTCTTGCCGCCCTCCTCGGTGGGGCTGACCGAGAGTCGGCCGCCCGCCTCGGCGGTGAGCCAGCGGATGATGACCATGCCCCGGCCGTTGTCCTGCTGGACGGCTGCCGGGAGCCGCTTGGGCCAGCGCGGGTGGCTGTCGGTGACCCCGACGCGCAGCCACTCCCCGCGCTCCAGCCGCACGTCGACGGTGAAGGTGGGAGACTGCCCGAAGGTGTGCTGCACGGCGTTGGTGGCCAGCTCGGAGACGATCAGTCTCACGCTGTCCGCGGTGTCGGCCCCGTCGGGCAGGCCCCATTCGGCGAGTACATCGGCGACGTAGCGGCGGGCGGCGGCGACCGAGGCGGGATCGCTCGGCAGAGTGACGGTTGCTTCCTGGTGGTCTGCCATGGCGACGGTCCCTTTCCCACCGGGGCGCAACCGCCCCGGATCTGTGCTGGACGCCAGAGTGCCACCATCGTCCCGCGGGTGCTGCCGTTCCCCCAAGATATGCATATATCTGTCGCTCAATGCGGTGAACTCTGCTACGGAAGAGCGTATTTGGACGGCAAACTGGTGCGAGCTGTGCCGGTGGAAGGAGGCGGGTATGCAGCACGGTCCCGCGGTGCGCCGGCGCAAGCTCGGCGAGGAATTGCGTGCCCTGCGCGACCGTACCGGACTCACCAGTGGTGAGGCAGCCCGGATCGTCGGCTGGCACCAGTCGAAAATCAGCCGCATCGAGACGGGCCGCAGTGGCGTCAAACCGGAGGACATCCGGCTGCTGCTCGACGCCTATGGTTCGGTGGTGAGCCCGGAGCAGCGGGCGCTGTTGGAGGCGCTCGCGGTCTCGGCGGCCGGCCCCGGGGCGGGCGGCGACGCCGTGCGGGGCCGCCAGTGGTGGCACGACTACCGGGGCCTGCTGCCGCAGGAGTACCGGGACTTCATCAACCTGGAGGCGGGCGCCCGCTCGGCCCGCACGGTGGAACTCTCCGTGGTTCCGGGCCTCTTGCAGACCGCCGAGTACGCGCGGGCGGTGACGCGGGCCGCGCTGGGCGGTCTGCCGGAGCCGAAGGTGGACGCGCTGGTCGACGTACGGCTGGCGCGGCAGTCGGTGCTGCGGGCCGATCCGCCGCTCCAGCTGAGCGCCGTGCTGGACGAGGCGGTGCTGCGGCGGCAGATCGGGGGGCCTGGGGTGATGGCGGCGCAGCTGCGCCATCTGGTGGAGGTGGCACGGCTGCCCCAAGTGAGGCTCCAGGTGCTGCCGTTCAGCGTGGGGGGTCATCTCGGCCTGACCGGACCGTTCGTAATTTTCTCATTTCCGAACATCGCCGATCTGGATGTGGTGGTACTCGACCATTTGACGAGTAGCCTCTATCTGGAGCGGAAGGAAGACCTCGAGGCGTACAGCGCCGCGTTCCGCACGATCCAGGCGCACGCCCTCCCGCCCCGGGACTCGTCGGATCTCATCGGCTCACTGGCCGACGACGCGTATAAGGAGGCACCCCCGTGTCCGCAACCCCCCTCTCCACCAGCGGACTTCTGAAAAGTGCGACCCGGTGGCGGCGAAGCAGCCGCAGTACCGGAATGAACAACTGCGTGGAAACGGCCGTGCTGGACGGCGGCGGCCTGCTGGCCGTCCGCGACTCCAAGCGGACGGACGGCCCGGCCGTGCTCTTCACCGGGCCGGCCTGGAACGGCTTCCTCGCATCGCTACGGGCCGACGTGCTGGTATGACGTGCTGGTATGACGTCCTGACACCCGCACGCCGGCACGCCCGGACGTCCTAGGGCGCGTCCGCGGCTCCGGCCGGGGCGGTCCGCAGGATCGTCTCGACGGCCCGGTCGATCTCGTCCCCCGTGAGATCGGCCCGAGCGGTCAGCCGCAGCCGGGAGATGCCGTCCGGGACGGACGGCGGACGGAAGCACCCGACGGACAGACCCGCCTCGCGGCAGTCGGCGGCCCAGCGAAGTGCCGCCGCGGCCGACGGGGCCCGTACCGACACCACGGCCGCGTCCGGCCTGGCCGCGGTCAGGCCGGACGCAGTGAGCCGCCCGTACAGCCGGCCGGCCACCTCCATGGCCCGGGCGGCGCGCTCCGGTTCGCGCTGCAGCAGCTTCAGGCTCGCCAGCGCCGCGCCCGCGGCGGCGGGCGCCAGCCCCGTGTCGAAGATGAAGGTCCGCGCCGTGTTGACCAGGTGCCGGATCACCTTGGCCGGGCCGAGCACGGCCCCGCCCTGGCTGCCGAGGGACTTCGACAGGGTCAGCGTGGCGACCACGTCGGGCGCCCCCGCGAGGCCGGCCGCATGCAGTGCGCCGCGGCCGCCCTCGCCCAGCACGCCGAGGCCGTGCGCGTCGTCCACGACCAAGGCCGCGCCCTCCTCGCGGCAGGCGGCCGCGTACGCGGCGAGCGGAGCCGCGTCCCCGTCCACGGAGAACACCGAATCGCTGACCAGCAGGGCCCGGCCCTCGTGGGTGGCGAGCGTCTTGCGCGCGGCCTCCGGATCCGAGTGGGGGATCACCGCGGTCCCGGCGCGCGAGAGCCGGCAGCCGTCCACGATCGAGGCGTGGTTGCCCGCGTCGGAGACGACCAGGGTGCCCCGGTCGCTGAGCGCGGTGACGGCCGCGAGATTGGCCGCGTACCCGGAGGACAGCACCAGCGCCGCCTCGAACCCGCAGAACTGCGCGAGCTCCCGCTCGAGCTCCCCGTGAAGCTCGGTCGTGCCGGTGACCAGGCGCGATCCAGTGGCCCCGGCTCCCCACCGCTCGGCCGCATCGCGTGCTCCGCGCACCGTCTCGGGGTGCCGGGACAGGCCCAGGTAGTCGTTGCTCGCGAGGTCCAGCAGCGGCGAGTCGGCCGGGCGCGGGCGCAGCGTCCGGACGAGTCCGGCCTGTTCACGGGCCTGCTCCGCCCCGTCGATCCAGGCGAACACGTCATCGGGCTCGGGGCGGGGCTGGGGCATCGGGTCTCCGCGTTTTGTCGGCTGTCCACAGGCGATGCCCGACCCTAACGGGCGAGACTCGAGCGCCAGGTGTGGCGATACACACACTCCGTTCCGGCCATGTTGTGCGATCTCTCCTTGGCCGGGAGTGGTCGTGTGGTCCAGGATCGGCGTCATGGACCTGCTGAACACCCTGGTGGACAAGGGGCTGCGGCGCGAGCTGCCGACCCGCGAAGAGGCACTCGCCGTACTGGCGACCTCTGACGACGAACTGCTCGACGTAGTGGCCGCGGCCGGCAAGGTGCGCCGCCAGTGGTTCGGGCGTCGGGTCAAGCTGAACTACCTGGTCAACCTGAAGTCCGGGCTCTGCCCGGAGGACTGCTCGTACTGCTCCCAGCGCCTGGGCTCGAAGGCCGACATCCTCAAGTACACGTGGCTGAAGCCGGAGGAGGCCTCCGCGGCCGCCGCGGCGGGTGTCGCGGGCGGCGCGAAGCGCGTGTGCCTGGTGGCGAGCGGCCGCGGCCCGACGGACCGGGACGTGGAGCGGGTCGGCAGGACGATCGAGGCGATCAAGGAGCAGAACGAGGACATCGAGGTCTGCGCCTGCCTCGGCCTGCTCACCGACGGCCAGGCGGAGCGTCTGAAGGACGCGGGCGCCGACGCCTACAACCACAACCTCAACACGTCCGAGGCGACGTACGGCCAGATCACCAAGACCCACACCTACGCGGACCGCGTCGACACGGTGCAGAAGGCGCACGCCGCCGGCCTGTCGGCCTGCTCCGGCCTGATCGCGGGCATGGGCGAGAGCGACGAGGACCTGGTCGACGTGGTCTTCTCGCTGCGCGAGCTGGACCCCGACTCGGTGCCGGTCAACTTCCTCATCCCCTTCGAGGGCACCCCGCTGGCCAAGGAGTGGAACCTCACCCCGCAGCGCTGCCTGCGCATCCTGGCGATGGTCCGGTTCGTCTGCCCCGACATCGAGGTCCGCCTCGCGGGCGGCCGCGAGGTGCACCTGCGCAGCATGCAGCCGCTCGCCCTGCAGGTGGTGAACTCGATCTTCCTCGGGGACTACCTCACCAGCGAGGGCCAGGCCGGGCAGGCCGACCTCGACATGATCGCGGACGCCGGCTTCGAGGTGGAGGGCGCCGGTACGTCGTCCCTGCCCGCGCACCGCGCCGACGCCGCCGCGGCGGCTGCCGCCGCTGCTGCCGCTTCCGCGTCCCACGGGCCGTGCGGTTCCGCGGCGGCCGAGGCCGGCTGCGGCTCGGCCTGCGGCGGCTGCTCGGGCCACGGGCACGAGGCCGTGCCCGCGCAGGCGGAGCCGGGCGAGGTGCGCCCGGACCTGGTCGCGGTGCGCCGCCGGGGCGCGGGGACGGATCTCGCCCCCAATGCCTGATCCGCAGCACGGCCGGTCCGCGCGGGACGGCATGTCCGCGCGGGACGGCATGTCCGCGCCGGACGGCATGTCCGAGCGTTACGGCCCCTTGTCGGCCGCCGACCTGCTCGCGCTGGACCGGCAGCACGTCTGGCATCCGTACGGGCCCATGCCGGGGCGGCAGGAGCCGCTGGTCGTCTCCTCCGCCTCGGGGGTCCGGCTGCGGCTCGCCGAACCCGCACAGGGGCAGGACGAGCTGGTCGACGGCATGTCGTCCTGGTGGTCGGCCATCCACGGCTACAACCACCCGGCCCTGAACGAGGCCGCGGCCGACCAGCTCGGCCGGATGTCGCACGTGATGTTCGGCGGGCTCACCCACGAGCCCGCCGTCCGGCTGGCCGCGAAACTCGTCGAGATCACCCCGGCCGGCCTGGAGCACGTCTTCCTCGCCGACTCCGGCTCCGTCGCGGTCGAGGTCGCGGCGAAGATGTGCCTGCAGTACTGGCGCTCGATCGGCCGGCGCGGCAAGACCCGGCTGATGACCTGGCGCGGCGGCTACCACGGGGACACCTGGACGCCGATGGCCGTCTGCGACCCCGAGGGCGGCATGCACGAGCTCTGGTCGGGCGTGCTGCCGCGCCAGGTGTTCGCCGACGTGCCGCCGGGCGGGTTCTCCGCGCCGGTGGACCCCGCGTACGTGGACCACCTGCGCTCCCTGATCGCCGCGCACGCCGCCGAGCTCGCCGCGGTGATCGTGGAGCCGGTGGTCCAGGGCGCGGGCGGCATGCGCTTCCACAACCCGGGCTACCTGCGGGTGCTGCGCGAGCTGTGCGACGAGTACGACGTCCTGCTGGTCCTGGACGAGATCGCGACCGGCTTCGGCCGCACCGGGGCCCTGTTCGCCGCGGACCACGCGGGGATCACCCCGGACGTGATGTGCCTGGGCAAGTCCCTGACCGGCGGCTACCTCACGCTGGCGGCGACCCTGTGCACGGAGCGCGTGGCGGCGGGCATCTCGCAGGGCGAGGTGCCGGTGCTGGCCCACGGGCCGACGTTCATGGGCAACCCGCTGGCCACGGCCGTGGCGCTGGCCTCGATCGAGCTGCTGCTCGGCCAGGACTGGCAGCGCGAGGTCAAGCGGATCGAGGCCGGGCTCCTGGAGGGGCTGGCACCTGCCCGTGCGCTACCCGGCGTACGGGACGTGCGCGTGCTCGGCGCCATCGGGGTGGTCCAGCTGACGCACGAGGTCGACATGGCGGCCGCCACCCGGGCCGCGGTCCGGGAGGGCGTGTGGCTGCGTCCGTTCCGCGACCTCGTCTACACCATGCCGCCGTTCGTGACGGGCGACGCCGACGTGGCCCGGATCTGCCGCGCGGTGTGCGCGGCGGCGAAGGAGGGCTGAGATGGGCGTCCTCGTCGTGTCCGGCACGGGCACGGAGATCGGCAAGACCGTGGTCACGTCCGCGATCGCGGCCGCCGCGGCGGCCCGGGGCCGTTCGGTGGCGGTGCTCAAGCCCGCCCAGACGGGTCTGGAGCCGGGCGTCCCCGGCGATGCGGCGGAGGCGGCCCGGCTGGCGGGCCCCTCGGTGACGCCCGTGGAACTGGCCCGCTATCCGGAGCCCTTGGCCCCGGACACCGCGGCCCGGCGGGCGGGGCTCGCGACCGTGTCGCCGGAGGCGGTCGCGGAGGCCGCGCAGAAGCTCGCCGCCTCGCACGACCTGGTCCTGGTGGAGGGGGCGGGCGGTCTGCTGGTCCGCTTCGACGAGGCGGGGCGCACCCTGGCGGACGCGGCGCGGCTGCTGGACGCCCCGGTCCTGGTGGTCGCCCCGGCGGCCCTCGGCACCCTCAACTCCACGACCCTGACGGCCGAGGCCCTGCGCGCCCGCGGGCTGACCGCGCAGGGGGTGGTCATCGGCAGCTGGCCCGCCGAGCCCGACCTGGCCTGCCGCTGCAACCTGGCGGACCTGCCGGACTCGTCCGGGCTGCCGCTGCTGGGGGCGGTCCCCGAGGGCTCCGGGGCGCTGTCCCCCGAGGCCTTCCGGGCCGCGGCGCCGACGTGGCTGGCCCCGGCCCTGTCGGGGACCTGGTCGGCGGAGTCCTTCCTGGCCGCCTGGCCGGCCTGACCTGAAGGCCGGGCTGACGGGCCTGACCCGCCTTGCCGGCCTTGCCGGCCTGACCGGCCTGACCGGCCGCCGCTCGCACGGCGAAGCGCCCCGTCCCAGGACGGGGCGCTTCGGCGTTCCTTCACCCCTTCAGCGGCTTGACCCAGCGCGTCCATTGGTCCTCGGGGTGGTAGCCGGCTGCGCCCCACGCCCCGTGCGCCTGCTCGTTGCGGTCGAGCGCCATCGCATCGGCGCGCCTCCCGCCGAGCTCCTCGAAGCGCTCCTCGGCAGCGGTCAGCAGGGCCGAGCCGATGCCGCGGCGGCGGTGCTCCGGATGCACCGCGAGCCGGTAGAGGTGGCAGCGCCAGCCGTCGAACCCGGCGATCACGGTCCCGACCAGCTCCCCGTCACGGCGGGCCAGCAGCAGCGCCTGCGGATCGCGGGCGTGCAGGCGGCCGATTCCGGCGAGGTCGTCGCTGATGCTCGTCCCCTCCGCGGCGGTCTTCCAGAAGTCCAGGACGGCGGCGAGATCGTCGCTCGAGGCGGGTCCGATATGAAGATCACTCATGCTCGGATCCCATCACCCGCCCGCCACTCCACCCAAAGGATGAAGACGGCACTTTGCCGATCCTTTACCATGGTGGGCGACGGTTCCTGCTGCCGAAACCGCAAGGAAAGGTGTGAGCATCCGCCCATGGGCGAGCCCCCGGTACCCGACGTCGCCGTACCCGATACCGCCGCTGCGGCCGACACCGCGCGTCGGCCCTCTTCCTGGCTGATCATGGGAACGAGGTGACCGACCGATGACCGAAGTGCTCCTGCTCGTCGTGGCACTGCTGCTCTGCCTTGCCTGCGGAGCGTTCGTCGCGGCCGAGTTCTCTCTGACCACCGTCGAGCGCAGCGAGCTCGAACGGGCCGTCGAGCGCGGCGAGCGCGGCGCCGAGAGCGCCTTGGCCGCCGTCCGCAGCCTGACCTTCCAGCTGTCCGGCGCCCAGCTCGGCATCACCGTGACCGGCCTGATCATCGGCATGATCTCCAAGCCGTCGATCGCCGCGCTCCTGCAGGGTCCGTTCGAGGCGATGGGGCTGTCGGCCGCGGCCGCCTCCTCGACCGCCCTGATGCTCGGGACCGTGCTGTCCACGGTCGTCCTGATGGTCATCGGCGAGCTGGTGCCCAAGAACTGGGCGATCTCCTCCCCGCTGGCCGTCGCCAAGCGCGTGGCGACCATGCAGCGGGTCTTCAGCCGGACCTTCAGGCCGTTCATCAGCCATCTGAACACCACCGCGAACCACATGGTCCGCCGGTTCGGCCTGGAGCCGGCCGAGGAGCTGGCCTCCGCGCGCACGCCGCAGGAGCTGGTGGCCCTGGCCCGGCACTCGGCCAAGGCGGGCGCCCTGGAGAAGGACACCGCCGAGCTGTTCGTGCGGACCCTGAACCTGGCCGACCTGACCGCGGAGAACGTCATGACCCCGCGCGTCCAGGTCACCGCGCTCGACGTGCAGACCACCGCCGAGGACGTGGCCAACGCGACGCTCGCGACCGGCCTGTCCCGCTTCCCCGTCTACCGGGGCAGCCTCGACACCGTCGTCGGCACCGTCCACATCAAGGACGTGCTCGCCCTGCCCGCCGAGCGGCGCCTGCACCACCCCGTCGCGCAGCTGCTGCGCGCGCCGCTGTTCGTACCGGAGTCCCTGACCGTGGACCGGCTGCTGGACCGGCTCTCCGGCAAGCAGACGATGGCCGTCGTCATCGACGAATACGGCGGCACGGCCGGCGTGGCAACGCTGGAGGACATCGTCGAGGAGGTCGTCGGCGAGGTGCACGACGAGCACGACCCGCACGAGACCCCCGACCTGGCCCCGGCCGGGACGGACGCCTCCGGGCGCCTCCTGTACGCCGCCGACGGCGCCGCGCGCACCGACCAGCTCCGGCGGATCGGGCTGCGCGTGCCGGAGGGCCCCTACGAGACCCTCGCCGGACTCATAGCCACCGCACTGGGCCGGATCCCGGCCGTCGGCGACAGCCTGGAGCTGGCCGGCTGGCGGATCGACGTGGTGGACGCCCGCGGCCGCCGGGCCGCCCGGGTGCTGCTGCACGCGCCGGCCGCACCCGCACAGGACACGGACCGGGAGGGCGAGCGATGACCGTGCTGCAGCTGCTGATCGGCCTGGCGACCCTGGTCGTCAACGCCTTCTTCGTCGGCGCCGAGTTCGCACTGATCTCGGTCCGGCGCAGCCAGATCGAGCCGTACGCCGAGCAGGGCGACCGGCGGGGCCGCTCGGTCCTGTGGGGCCTGGAACACGTCTCGGCGCTGATGGCGGCGGCCCAGCTGGGCATCACCCTGTGCACCCTGGTGCTGGGCGTGGTGGCTGAGCCGGCCATCGCGCACCTGCTGACGCCCTTGTTCGACCTGGTCGGGATCCCCTCCGAGGTGACCCACGCGGTCTCCTTCGTGATCGCGCTGGCGCTGGCCACGTACCTGCACATGCTCTTCGGCGAGATGCTCCCGAAGAACGTGGCGCTGGCCGAGCCGGTGCGCACCGCGCTGCTGCTGGGGCCGCCGCTGGTGGCCCTCACCCGGGCGCTGAAGCCGGTGATCTTCGCGATCAACGCCTTCGCCAACCTCCTGCTGCGGCTGCTGCGGGTGGACGCCAAGGGCGAGGTCTCCGCGACGTTCTCCGACGACGAGCTCGCCCGGATCGTGAAGGACTCCAGCGATGCCGGGCTCATCGACGACCGGGCGAGCGAGCGCCTGCACGACGCCCTGGAGCTGGGCCGCCGTCCCGTCCGGGACGTGGTGCTGCCGTCGGACCGCGTCGTCGCTGCCCGGCTGGGCATCACCCCGGCGGCCCTGGAGCGGCTCTCGGCCGAGTCCGGGTACTCCCGCTTCCCGGTGACCGAGGGCCAGGCCCGGATCCTCGGATACCTCCACGTCAAGGACGCCCTGGACGCCAGCGGGGCGGAGCGGGAGGCGCCCTTCCCCGCGTCCGCGCTGCGCCCGATCGCCCAGGTCCGCGCAGAGACCCCGCTGGACGACGTCCTCACCGCGATGCGGCGCAGCCGCACGCACTTGGCCGCCGTCCTCGGGCCGGACGGGGCGATGACGGGCCTGGTGACGATGGAGGACGTGCTGAGGGAGCTCTTCGGCCGACCCGCCTCCGCCTGAGGCCCGCCACAGCCGGGCCCCGGCCGCTCCCGGTCTGTCCCGGCCCGCCGTGCCCAACCCGGCCCGCCCCGCCGGGATACCGCCCGGTAGCATCGCTTCCGCCATGCGGATCAATGCGTCTTACACCAGCTTCGTCGCCGTCGGCGACTCCTTCACCGAGGGCATGTCCGACCTGCTGCCGGACGGCTCCTACCGCGGCTGGGCCGATCTGCTCGCCGCCCGGCTGGCCGCGCGGGAGCCGGGCTTCCGGTATGCCAACCTCGCGGTCCGCGGCAAGCTGATCGGGCAGATCGCCGAGGAGCAGGTCCCCGCCGCGGCGGCGATGCGCGCCGACGTGGTGACCCTGGTCGGCGGGCTCAACGACGCGCTGCGGCCCAAGGTCGACATGGGCCGGGTCCGCGGCCACCTGGAGGAGGCCGTCGGCCTCCTCGCCCCCTCCTGCAAGACGCTGGTGCTCATGCGCTCCCCGGGGCGCAACGGCCCGGTGATGGAGCGCTTCCGGCCGCGGATGGAGGAGCTCTTCGCCGTCGTCGAGGAGCTCGCCGCCCGGCACGGCGCCCTGGTGGTCGACCTGTACGGGGCCGAGGTCCTCGGCGACCAGCGGATGTGGGACGTGGACCGGCTGCACCTGACGGCCGAGGGCCACCGGCGGGTGGCGGAGGCGGTCTGGCAGACTCTGGGACTGCCGGCCGAGGAGGACTGGCGCGCCGGTCTCCCGCCGGCCGTGCGGCCGGGCTGGGCGGTGCGCCGCTCGCAGGACCTCGGCTTCGCCCGGCAGCACCTGCTGCCCTGGATCGGGCGCCGGCTGACGGGCCGCTCCTCCGGGGACGGACGGCCGGCCAAGCGCCCGGAGCTGGTGCCGTACGAGGCCACCGTCGGCGAGCTGCCCTCGTAGCAAAGCACAATCCGAGGCAGGGGTCCGACCTGCGTAAACGCACAGCGGCGGCCCAAGTAGAATCCCTACACGTGACAGCCAAGCCCCGCATCCCCAATGTCCTGGCCGGCCGCTACGCTTCCCCGGAGCTCGCCGTCCTGTGGTCCCCCGAGTACAAGGTGACGCTGGAGCGGCGGCTGTGGCTCGCCGTGCTGCGCGCCCAGAAGGACCTCGGCATCGACGTCCCGGACGCCGCGCTCGCCGACTACGAGCGCGTGCTCGAGACCGTCGACCTCGCCTCGATCGCCGAGCGCGAGAAGGTCACCCGCCACGACGTGAAGGCCCGCATCGAGGAGTTCAACGCCCTCGCCGGCCACGAGCACGTCCACAAGGGCATGACCTCCCGCGACCTGACCGAGAACGTCGAGCAGCTCCAGATCCGGCTCTCCCTCGAGCTGGCCCGTGACCGCACGGTCGCCGTCCTCGCCCGCCTCGGCAAGCTGGCCGGCGAGCACGCCGAGCTGGTCATGGCCGGCCGCTCCCACAACGTCGCCGCGCAGGCGACGACCCTGGGCAAGCGGTTCGCCACCGCGGCCGACGAGCTGCTGGTCGCCTTCGACCGCCTGGAGGACCTGATCGGCCGCTACCCGCTGCGCGGGATCAAGGGCCCGGTCGGCACCGCCCAGGACATGCTCGACCTGCTCGGCGGCGACGCCGCCAAGCTCGCCGACCTGGAGCAGCGCATCGCCTCCCACCTCGGCTTCGCCCAGGCCTTCACCTCGGTCGGCCAGGTCTACCCCCGCTCCCTCGACTACGACGTGGTCACCGCGCTGGTCCAGCTGGCCGCCGCCCCGTCCTCGATCGCGAAGACGATCCGCCTGATGGCCGGCCACGAGCTGGTCACCGAGGGCTTCAAGCCCGGCCAGGTCGGCTCGTCCGCGATGCCGCACAAGATGAACACCCGCTCCTGCGAGCGTGTGAACGGCCTGATGGTCATCCTGCGCGGCTACGCCTCGATGACCGGTGAGCTCGCCGGCGACCAGTGGAACGAGGGCGACGTCTCCTGCTCCGTGGTCCGCCGCGTGGCCCTGCCCGACGCGTTCTTCGCCTTCGACGGCCTGCTGGAGACCTTCCTGACCGTCCTCGACGAGTTCGGCGCCTTCCCGGCCGTCGTCGCCCGTGAGCTGGACCGCTACCTGCCGTTCCTCGCGACCACCAAGGTCCTGATGGGCGCGGTCCGCGCCGGCGTCGGCCGCGAGGCCGCCCACGAGGTCATCAAGGAGCACGCGGTCGCCTCCGCGCTCGCGATGCGCGAGCAGGGCGCCGAGCGCAACGAGCTGCTGGACAAGCTGGCCGCCGACGAGCGGATGCCGCTGGACCGGGCCCAGCTCGACGCCCTGATGGCCGACAAGCTGTCCTTCACGGGCGCCGCCGGCGACCAGGTCTCGGCGGTGGTCTCCCGCATCGAGGCCATCGCGAAGCAGTACCCGGAGGCCGCCGGGTACGCACCGGGGTCGATCCTCTGACCCCCGAAGAGCTCGAAGCCGCCCGCGACCGCCTCGTCCCCGACGTGGTCGCGGGCGGTCTGCGTGTGCTGTTCTGCGGAATCAACCCCGGTCTCCTCTCCGCCGCGACGGGCCACCACTTCGCCCGCCCCGGCAACCGCTTCTGGCCCGTCCTGCACCTGTCCGGCTTCACGCCCCGCCGCCTGGCCCCCGCCGAGCAGCAGGAGCTGCTCCTCTACGGCCTCGGCATCACCAACGTCGCCGCCCGCGCCACCGCCCGCGCCGACGAACTGAGCCGCGAGGAGCTGGTCGAGGGCGGCCGCATCCTGGAGGCCAAGGTGGAGGCGCTGCGCCCCCGCTGGCTGGCCGTCGCAGGCGTCACTGCCTACCGCACCGCCTTCGGCGAACGCCACGCCCGGATCGGCCCCCAGGACCGGACGATCGGCTCCACCCGGATCTGGGCCCTGCCCAACCCCAGCGGGCTCAACGCCCACTGGACCGCCCAGACCATGGCCGAGGAGTTCGCCCGCCTCCGCGCGGCCGCCGACGCGGACGCACCCGGTCATTAGGGCGGGTCGACCACCGTGACCGCGACCATCAGCTGGGGCGAGTGGTCGGCCCCCCAGTGGGCCGTGTAGACGGCGACCCAGCGGTCCCCGGCCCGCCACAAGTGCAGGTGGTCGCTGGTGTCACCGATCTCCCGCCACGGCTGCGGCACCTCCTCTCCCCCGTCCCGCAGCCGCAGACTGCCGAGACTGAACGTGTCGGCCTTCCCCCAGCGCTCCTCCAACCGGTGGGTCAGGGCCTCGTACTCGGCGGACACCTGGTCCTCGTGCGCCGCCCGGTCGGCCGCGTCCTCGTCGCCGTACCACCGGCTGCCGCCCAGCTCGGCGAGGTGGTACCCCGGGCCGCTCGTCCCCACGTCCGACCGGCCGTGCTCGGTGGGGAACTCCCTGGCCCGCAGCCGTTCGATCGTCTCGAGATGCTGTGCCGTGGTCATGCCGTCAGTATTCCGCCGAGCACTGACAACTGGCCCTCCGTCATGCGTGTCAGGCGTCGCGGCGGCGCACCGCCGCCCAGCCGCCGATCAGCGCGGCCAGCGTCCACAGGGCCATCACTCCCAGGCCGGTCCAGGGGCCCAGCTCGCCCCACGGCTCGACGCGCATCACCATCTGCCCCGCACGGTCCGGGAGGTACTGCGCGGCCCCGCCCGCAACGTCGCCCACGACGAAGGAGACGACCAGGATGAACGGTATGAGGATGCTGAGCGTCGCCGCCGCGCTGCGGAACACGGCCGTGATGCCGGCAGCGAACAGGGACATCAGGGTCAGGTAGAGCCCGCAGCCGACGACGGCGCGCAGTGCGCCCTCGTCCCCCAGGCCGATGGCGTACCGGCCCATGAAGGCCTGGCCGCCGAGGAAGGTCGCGAAGGCGGTCGCCTCGCCGACCAGGAAGGCGAGCCCGCCCACCGTGAGCACCTTCGTGAGGTAGAAGCGGGTGCGGTTCGGCACCGACGTCAGCGTGATCCGCAGGGCGTTGTTGTGGAACTCGCTCGAGATGGCGTTCGCACCGAACGCGATGGCCGCTGTCTGCCCGAACATCAGCCCGTAGAAGGCGGCGAACATCGGGTCCGACCCCATGCTGCCTTCCTCGGCGGTCCCGATGGCGGCGGCGGTCAGCATCTGGAACCCGGTGACGGCCACGAAGGTCGCGACGAGCGACCCGACGATGCCGCGCAGCGAGCGTATCTTGATCCATTCCGCGTGCAGGGCGGCTCGGGTGGGCAGGGCGGTGGTGGACATGGCGCGGTTTCCTCCGGTCATGGGTCAGTGGGTGGCGGTGAACTCGCCGTGGTCGGCGGTGAGGTCGAGGTAGGCCTGCTCCAGCGACGCCCGCTCGTCGGAGAGTTCGAGCATCGCGACGCCCTCGCGGGCGGCGAGCGCGCCGAGCTGCTCGGCCTGCATCCCGTCGACCGTCCAGCGGCCCTCCGCGGCCTCGGTCAGCCGGAATCCGTCCCGGGCGAGGGCGGCGCGCAGGCGTATCGGGTCGGAGGTGCGCAGCCGCACCCGGGGGGTGCTCCGCGCGTCGATGAAGTCCTCCATCGAGGTGTCGGCGAGGAGCCTGCCGCGTCCCAGGACGACCAGGTGGTCGACGAAGGAGGCCGTCTCCGACATCAGATGGCTGGACACCAGGACCGTCCGCCCTTCACGGGCGAGGCCGCGCATCAGCTCGCGGATCCAGATGATGCCCTCGGGGTCCAGGCCGTTGGTGGGCTCGTCCAGCAGCAGCACGCCGGGGTCGCCGAGCAGCGCGGCAGCCATACCGAGTCGCTGTCGCATCCCCAGGGAGTAGGTCTTGATCCGCCGCTTCGCGGCGGACGTGATGCCCGCCTGCTCCATGACCTCGTCCACCCGGCGCACCGGGATGCGGTTGCTCACGGCCAGGGCGAGCAGGTGGTCGCGGGCGGTCCGGCCGCCGTGCGCGGCTTGGGCGTCCAGCAGTGCTCCGACGTGGAGCAGGGGCTGCTGGAGGTCGGTGAAGCTGCGGCCGCCGATGGTGGCGGTCCCGGAGGTGGCCCGGTCCAGCCCGAGCAGCACCCGCAACGTGGTGGACTTGCCGGCGCCGTTGGGGCCCAGGAAGCCGGTGACCCGGCCGGGCAGGACGTCGAAGCTGAGGTCGTCAACGGCCTTGGTCGTGCCGTATTCCTTGGTGAGTCGGCGGATCTCGATGCGGTTCATGGCTCAAGATTCGCCGTCGGCCCCCCTCCCCCTCCTCCCCCGCACGGGGGGATCGTCTCCCCCGCACGGGGGAGACGGCCGTGATCGCGGTGCTGTCACGATGGGGGCATGCACCGATTGATCACAGCGCCGTTCCGGCCCCTGACGTACACGCGTTGGCTGCACCTGTGCGTGCCCGTGCTGCTGGTCGCGGTGTGGATGTTCATAGAGGACGAGATCCCGTGGGCCCCTGCTCTGATCATCGCTCCGTTCGGTCTCATCCCCTGGATGCGGACGGCGGAGGGGCTGCAGGCGCAGTTCCTGCTCACCCCGTACGACCGCGGGGCCGAGGAGAGCGCCATATCCACGGTGGCCTCGAAGCGCTGGGGCGATCGCTGGCGGACCGTGCTGTGGCTGGAGATACGGCTGGGGCTGGCCTTCGTGGCCATGCTCGCCACCGTGTGGCTGCCGGCGTTCAGCGTCGAGTTGCTCACCGCCGCGTTCGGCTATCCCGTCCGCGGGGACGTGATGCTGCCGGTGGTCCCGCCGCCCTGGCTGGCGGCCGTGCTCACTCCGCTGCCGCTGGTCGTGCTGCTCGTGACCGTGTTCCTGATGGGCGAGCTCATCACGTCCATCGCGACCCGGCTGCTGGGGCCTTCGGCCGCGGAGCGGCTGTCCGTACTGGAGGAGCGGACCGAGCAGCTGCTGGAGCGCACCCGGATCGCGCGCGAGCTGCACGACACGATCGGGCACGCGCTGACGGTGGCCGTGGTGCAGGCGGGGGCGGCGCGGGCGGCGGGCGATCCGGCCTTCACCGAGCGGGCGTTGAGCGCGATAGAGGAGACCGGCCGGGCGGCTCTGGAGGACCTGGACCGGGTCCTGTCGGTCCTGCGGGATTCCGGTCCGCGTCCCTCCCAGCGGCCGACGCTCGCGGACGCGGACCGGCTGCTGGACTCCACCCGGGCCTCGGGAGCGCAGGTGCACGCCCGGCTGAGCGGCCCGCTGGAGACCTTGCCGGGACCCGTCACCCGGGAGGCGTACCGGATCCTGCAGGAGGCGCTCACGAACGTGTTGCGGCACTGCGGACCGGTCCCGGTCGAGGTGCGCGTGGAAATGTCCGGCAGGCAGCTGGAGTTGGAGGTGTCGAATCCGCTGCCCGAAGGCCAGGTCTCCCCCGGCGGCGGCAGCGGCAGCGGGCTGCGGGGGATGCAGGAGCGGGCCGCGCTGCTCGGGGGCTCGGCCGAATCCGGTCCACGCAAGGGGAGATGGAGGGTGCGCGCACGGCTCCCGCTCAGCACATAAGCTGAGCGGATGCCGGTCACCGTACTGCTCGTCGACGACGAACCGCTGGTGCGCGCGGGGCTGCGCGCCGTGCTCGATGCCCAGCCCGACATCGAGGTGGTGGGTGAGGCCGCCGACGGTGCGGCCGTGATCCCGCTGGTCCGGCAGCTGCGGCCGGACGTGGTCGCCATGGACGTGCGGATGCCGCTGCTGGACGGGATCGAGGCGACCAAGGCGGTGCTGAAGAGCATCGACCAGCCGCCGAAGATCCTGGTGGTCACGACCTTCGAGAACGACGAGTACGTGTACCGGGCGCTGCGGGCGGGGGCGGACGGGTTCCTGCTGAAACGGGCCCGGCCGTCGGAGATCGTGCACGCGGTGCGACTGGTCGCGGAGGGCGAGACGCTGCTCTTCCCGACGGCGGTGCGGTCGCTGGCCGCCGAGTACGGGAGCAGTGGGGCGCGGGCGCGGTTGGAGCGGGCCGCGCTGACCGAGCGGGAGGAGGCGGTGCTGCGGCTGATGGCGCGGGGGCTGACCAACGCGGAGATCGCGGCCGAGATGTTCGTGGGGACCGAGACCGTGAAGTCCCATGTGAGTGCGGTGCTGTCGAAGCTGGGGGCGCGGGACCGGACCCAGGCCGTGATCGCGGCGTACGAATCGGGCTTCGTCGTGCCGACCTGATCACCCGCGCCGAGCGCTCCGGCCCGGTCCGGCGGGGGCCGCTCCTCGCCGCCGCGGCGGGTGCGCAGTACGATCCGGCTGACAGGCTCGCCAGCTGGGAGGACAGACGTTGGGGCAGCTGACCGGCGGAGATCCCTCTCTGCTCCGGCGGATCAATTCGGCGGTGGTGCTGCGGGCACTGCGCGCCTCCCGGTCGCCGACCCTCACCGACCTGACCCGGGTGACCGGGCTGTCCCGCCCGACCGTCGAGGGCGTCGTCGAGGGGCTCATCGCCGCCGGGCTCGTCGTCGAGGCCGATGCGGAGGAGGGTGCCCGCCGGCAGGGGCGGCCGGCCCGGCGCTACCGGTTCCGGGCGGAAGCGGGGCACCTGCTCGGCATCGAGATCGGCTCGCACCGGATCGCGGTGCTGCTGTCCGGGCTGGACGGGCGGGTGATCGGCGCGGGCACCAAGGACGTGGCCGAGACCGCCTCTGCCGACGAGCGGCTGGAGCGGGTCCGGGCGGCGGTGGCCGATCTGCTGCGCCGCGCCGGCGTACCGAGGGACTCACTGCGGGCGGTCGGCGTCGGCAGCCCCGGCATCGTGGAGGCCGACGGCACCGTCCGCCTCGGCACGGCCCTGCCCGGCTGGACCGGCCTGCCGCTCGGTGACCGGCTGCGCCGCTCATTCCGCTGCCCGGTGCAGGTGGAGAACGACGCCAACGCGGCGGCGCTCGCCGAGCACTGGAAGGGGGCCGCTCAGGACACCGACGACATGGTGTTCGTGATGGCGGGCCTCAGCCCGGGTGCCGGTTCGCTGATCGGCGGCCGGCTGCACCGCGGGTTCGGCGGGGCGGCCGGCGAGATCGGCGCGCTGCACCTGCTGGGCCGCGAGGTCACCCCGGAGAAGCTGCTGTCGACGAACGGCGAGCCGCTGCACCCGCTGGACGAGCAGGCCGTCGCCGAGGTCTTCGCCAAGGCGTCGCGGGGCGACGAGCAGGCCGTGGCCGCGGTGGACCGCTTCATCCAGCGCCTGGTGCACGACGTGGCGGCCCTGGTGCTGGCGATGGATCCGGAGCTGGTGGTGGTCGGCGGCTGGGCGGCCGGCCTGGACGGCGTCCTGGACCCCTTGCGCCGGGAGCTCGAACGCTACTGCCTGCGCCCGCCCCGGGTGGTGCAGTCCCTCCTGGGCGAGGCCGCCGTGGCCACCGGGGCGCTCCGGCTGGCGCTGGACCAGGTCGAGGAGGAGCTGTTCGCCGTGGAGCGGACGGTCACCGCCCGGCGCCGCTGACCCGCCGCCGCACCCGGCAACCGCCCGTCCGGCGACCGGGGGCAGTCAGGAGGCGACGCGCGTGTCGTCAGCGATCTCGACGTCGCCGGAGTCGCCGAAGGTGAGGCGGCAGGTGTCGGCGCGGTACGTCGCGATCGAGACGGCGGCCGTGCCCGCGGCGGTGAAGTACCGGGTGGTGACCACCAGGACGGGGGCGCCGGGCAGGCGGTCCAGCTCCTTGGCGTCGTCGGCGCGGGCCGAGCCGAGCTCGACCGAACGGTCCTGGCCGTCGAGGTCGAGGCGCTGGAGCTCGCGCAGCACGGCGCGGGCGCGCCCGGCTCCGGCCGGGGCGTCGATGGCGGACAGGCCCGGTACGGACAGGCCCGGCACCGAGGCGGCGGGCACGTACAGCAGCTCGGCGGCGACGGCCTGGCCCTGCGTGCTGCGGGTCCGGCGCACGGTGTGCACGGGCTGGTCGGCGGCTGTGCGGAGGACCTTCAGCACCGCGGCGGGCGGCACGGTCTCGGCGGCGTCCACGGCCTCCCAGCCGTCGGGGCTCTCGCCGGGCCAGCTGTGCCGCGTACTGCCGACGGCGACGCCGACGCGCGGCGGGGCGACGGTGGTGCCGACGCCGCGGCGGCGCTGGAGGCGGCCCTCGAGCTCCAGCTGCTCCAGGGCCTGGCGCAGGGTCGCGCGGGCGACTCCGAAACGGGCGGCGAGCTCACGCTCGTTCGGCAGGACCTCGCCGACGGCGAAGTCCGAGTCGAGCGCCTCGCTGAGGACGGTCTTGAGGTGCCAGTACTTCGGCTCCGGCACCGTTTCCAGCTGCGTGGTCCCCACCCTGAATCCTCCTGCCATCGCTGCAATCGCCGTGTTCCAGCGGCAGTTCCGCGCCCTTGTTTATTAAAGGTTCCTGCACTATCCCTGCGACCTTAGGGCGGCTCACCACCTTGGTCAAGACCAATCCTCACCCCTTTACCGGGCAGATCGGGCATACGTATCGAGCCGTTCACAGGATGTTCGCGCGTGCGGCCGGCCGCCCACGACACGCCCCCGCGGGGTTGCGGCTTGCGGACTACCGGGCGGTAATCATGGTCATAGTCATAACTGACAGCCTGTCTCACGCGCGTCCGCCCACCGCCCCGGGCCGGCCGCGTCCGGCCGACGAGGAGCAGCATGACCGCCACGGTGTCCTTCCCGATCACATCGCCGCTGGGCCCCCGCACCGCCACCGTCTCTTACGAGCGCAAGGGCGCCGGCACGCCGCTCCTCCTGCTCCACGGCATCGGGCACCACCTCCAGGCTTGGCACCCGGTGACGGACATCCTGGCCGCCGAGCACGACGTGATCGCCGTCGACCTGCCCGGATTCGGCACCTCGGAGCCCCTTCCCGAAGGGATCCCGTACGACCTGCACAGCGTCGCCGCGGCCCTCGGCGCGCTCTGCTCGGCACTCGGGGCCGAACGCCCGCACGTCGTGGGCAACTCCCTCGGCGGCCTCCTCGCCCTCGAAATGGGCCGCAGCAGCCTGGTCCGCTCGGTCACCGCGCTCTCGCCGGCCGGCTTCTGGACCGAGGCCGAGCGCA
Organism: Streptomyces sp. NPDC046876; assembly: GCF_040645035.1. Lineage (NCBI taxonomy): Bacteria > Bacillati > Actinomycetota > Actinomycetes > Kitasatosporales > Streptomycetaceae > Streptomyces > Streptomyces sp. NPDC046876. Next base: position 98,840 of record NZ_JBEYXK010000015.1, read on the forward strand.
AGTACGCCTTCGCCACCCTGCGCGCGATGCGCGTCGGCGCCCTGGCCCTGCCGCTGTCCACCCTGGAGCGGCTCTCGCACAGCGCCGCCGGCCGCACCGCGCTGACCGGCACGATCTACGCCCGCCCGGCGCGCCGCTCGCCCGAGGCCGTCGTCGCCGAGACCCTGGCCCTGCGCCAGGCCACCGGCTTCGAGGAGACCCTGGCCGCCGGCCGCTCCGTGCGGTTCACCGAGGACGTGCCCGGTCTGCCGGTCACCATCGCCTGGGGCTCCCGGGACCGGCTGCTGCTGCCCCGTCAGGGCGTGCGGGCCAAGCACGTCGTCCCCGGCGCCCGGCTGGTGCGGCTGCGCGGATGCGGCCACGTCCCGATGAACGACGACCCGACCCTGGTCGCCCGTGTGGTTCTGGACACGGTGAGGGCGACAAACAGCCAGGTGGGATGAGCTGCTGGCGGGCTGTTCATCCGCGGTTCGCGTGGGCGACGCGGGCGGGCCGGTGTGCCTCGGCACACTGGTCCGACCCTTCCCCGGCCTGCCCTGGAGACACTCCGATGGCACCCCTGCCGCACACCCGACGGTCCCTGCTCGGCGGCTCGATCGCCGTTCCGGTGGGCATCGCCCTGTCCAGCACCATCGCCGCCCCCGCGTTCGCCGCACCGGCCCTCGCCTCACCCGCGGAGGCACCGGCGTTCACCCGCTCGGGCCGCCCGGGCGCGCCGTGGGGCGTCCAGTCCGGAGAGATCACCGCCCACTCCGCCACCGTCTGGACCCGTGCCGACCGGCCGGCGCGGATGTACGTCGAGACCTCGCCGAGCGAGTCGTTCCGCTACGGCGTGCGCCGCCACGGCGGCCCGTACCTCGGCCCCGGCACCGACTACACCGGCACCGTGACCCTGCGCGACCTGCCGCCCGGCCAGCAGATCCACTACCGCGTCGTCCTGGCCGACCCCGACGACCCGCGGCGGGCCGGCCGGCCCGTCGCGGGCACCTTCCGCACCACGCCCGTCTCGCGCCGCCGCGACGTGCGCTTCCTGTGGTCGGGCGACCTGGCGGGCCAGGGCTGGGGCATCAACCCCGACCTGGGCGGCTACCGCGTTTTCGAGGAGATGCGGCTGCGCGACCCCGACTTCTTCCTCTTCAGCGGGGACACGGTCTACGCGGACGGGCCGATCCAGGCCTCGGTGCCCCTGCGCGACGGCACTCTCTGGCACAACGTCACCACCGAGGAGAAGGCGAAGGTCGCCGAGACCCTCGACGAGTTCCGTGGGAACTTCCGCTACAACCTGCTCGACCACAATCTGCGCGCGTTCAACGCCCAGGTGCCGGTGCTCGCGCAGTGGGACGACCACGAGGTGCGCAACAACTGGTACCCCGGCCAGCTGCTGGAAGACCCCCGCTACACGGTCAAGGACGTCGACACCCTGGCGGCGCGCGCCCGCCGGGCGTTCGGCGAGTACTTCCCCGTCACCGACCTGCGGGGCGGGCGCGCCGAAGGCCGTATGTACCGCGTGATGCGGTACGGGCCGCTCCTGGACGTGTTCGTGCTCGACATGCGCACCCACCGCAACGCCAACTCGCCGGGCCGCCAGAGCGACGACCCCATCGGCATCCTGGGACCGGAGCAACTGGCCTGGCTCAAGCGCGAGCTGCTGCGCTCGCGCGCCACCTGGAAGGTCATCGCCTCCGACATGCCGCTCGGCATCGTCGTCCCCGACGGCGCCGCGAACTTCGAGGCCGTCGCGCAGGGCGAACCGGGAGCGCCGCTGGGCCGTGAGCTCCAAATCGCCGAGCTGCTGCGCCACATCAAGCACCAGCGCATCACGGGCACCCTCTGGCTCACCGCCGACGTGCACTACACGGCCGCGAACCACTACGCCCCCGAGCGCGCCGCCTTCGGCGACTTCGCGCCGTTCTGGGAGTTCGTCTCCGGTCCCGTCGGGGCCGGCGGGTTCCCTGCCGGGAAGCTCGACGCCACCTTCGGCCCGGAGACGGTGTTCGTGCAGTCGGCCCCGCTGCCCAACATGTCGCCGTCCGAGAACCCTCCGTACTACGGCGAGGTCGAGATCGACGGCGAGAGCGGGGAGCTCACCGTCCGCTTGCGCCGACAGGGCGGAGGCGTACTGTTCTCCACGACGCTCCGGCCGGGGCGGGTGCGCCAGTAGCAGCCGGTACCGACACCCGGCGGTCCCGCAGAGGAACAGTGCGGCAGCGGAAATCAACCGGAAAACCGGGCGAAATCGGCCAGATGGACACTTAACCCATCGGTCACAGATCGTTCGTGATCACGCAACACCCCTGCGCCACAGTGGCATGCATGACTGAACGCATCCCCGCCTCCGCCCACCGTCCCCACCGCCACCACTGGCGCCGGGACCTCGTCGAACTGGCCGCTCTCTTCTGCGCCGTCGCGGTCGCCGACGGCATCGCCAACCTCGTCGCGCACGGTCCGAACGGCCCGGTCCTGCTCGTCGCCTCGGCCGTCGCACTCCTGGTGACCGCGGCGTTCCACACCTGGTGGGCACGCCGCCACAGCCACGCGCCGCCGCCCGGGAGCACGGCGCCCTCCGATCCGCAGGCGCCGGCCGGCGCGGCCGGCGCCACGGCCGGCGCGGATCGGGCGGCGCCCGCCGCCCCTGCGCCGACACCCGCGTCCGCATCCGCATCCACATCCGCACCCTCGTCCGCATCCACCGCACTGTGGCGGATGCGGACGACCGTGCGCGACGAGCCCGGCAGCCTGGCCGCGCTGTGCACGGCCCTCGCCCGGGCGAACGTGGACATCCTGACCCTCCAGACGCACCCTCTGCCCGAGGGCGGCACCGTGGACGAGTTCCTGGTGCGCGCCCCGCAGCAGCTGCCCCTGGCGGAGCTCACCCGGGCCGTATCCGGGGCCGGCGGCCGCAGCACCTGGATCGAGCGCGCCGACGCCCACGACCTGGTCGACACACCGACCCGCGTCCTGGGTCTGGCCACCCGCACTGCCCTGGACGCCGCCGAACTCCCGCTCGCGCTGCGCCAGCTGCTGGGCCGCTGCACCATCCACTCGATCCCGGCCACCACCCTCTCCGGCCGCCCCAACGCGGCCGCCGACGCCCCCGTCGAGGGGGTCCTGGAGGCCACGGTGATGCGGCTGCGCGACCCCTCGGGCGGCGCCATCACGGTAGAGCGGCCGTACCTGCCCTTCACCCCGACCGAGTTCGCCCGGGCCCGCGCCCTCGTCGAGCTCGACGCGCGCCTCGGACCGCGCGTCCCGCGCAGCCAGGACGTGCTCACCCTGCCCGAGGGCAGCGAGATCACGGTGCGCCGCGCCGACCTCTCCGACCTGGCCGCCGCCAGGGCCATGCACGACCGCTGCTCCGAGCGCACCCTCGGTCTGCGCTACCACGGGCCCGTCGCCGACGCCGACCGCTACCTGAGCCACCTGCTGAGCCCCCGCTTCGGCCGCACCCTGGCCGCGACCACCGCGTCCGGCAAGCTCGTCGCCCTCGGGCACCTGCTGTGGGACGGGGACGAGACCGAGGTGGCGCTCCTGATCGAGGACGACTGGCAGCGCCGCGGGATCGGCTCCGAACTGCTGCGCCGCCTGGTCGCGATGGCCGTCGAGGCCCGGTGCGACAGCGTGTACGCCGTCACCCAGTCCGCCAACACCGGCATGGTCGCCGCCATGCGCGGCCTCGGCCTCCCCCTCGACTACCAGATCGAGGAGGGCACCCTGGTGATCACGGCCCGCCTGGAGGCGGCCCCCGTCGTCTCGCGGCTCCCGTACGAACTCCCCCGCGCCCACCGCCCGCAGGGGTAGCGCGGCCGCCACCGCCCTGCGCCCCGGGCCACCCGGCCCGGGGCGCAGCAGCGCACGTCAGCAGGCCGAGAGCGAACGGTGATGACACGGACCGTTCCCCGTACGAAGATGTCCGCATGTCAGACACCCTTCGCAGCGACAGCGCCGCCCGGCTGCCCCGCCAGGTTGCCGACGCGTACGTCGACGACCTCATCGCCATCGACCCGATCACGGGCACCTACCTCGGTGTCGCCGCGAGCTCCGGCCGGCTCCCGGACTTCTCCCCGGCCGGCCGGGCCGCCGTGGCCGACCTGGCCCGCGCCACGCTCGCCCGCCTCGACGCCGCGGAGCGACTGCCCGGTGCGGACACCGACGCGGAGCGCCGGTGCGCCCGCCTGCTGCGCGAGCGCCTGACCGCCGAACTCGCCGTGTACGAGGCCGACGAGGACCTCCGGGCCGTCAGCAACATCCACTCCCCCGCGCACGCCATCCGCGAGGTCTTCCCGCTGACCCCGGCCGAGACGGACGAGGACTGGGCGGCGATCGCCTCCCGCATGCGGGCCGTGCCCGCCGCGCTCGCCGGCTACCGCGAGAGCCTCCGGCTGGGCCTGGACCGGGGCCTGTACGGCGGCCCGCGCGCCACCGCCACCTTCATCGAGCAGCTCACCACCTGGGCGGGCGAGGACGACGGCACCGAGGGCAACGCCGGCGACGGCAGCGACCGCGGCTTCTTCGGCGGCTTCGCGGCCCGCGGCCCGCAGTCCCTGCGCGCCGAGCTCGACGAGGCGGCCGCCCTCGCCACCGCGGCCCTCGCCGAGCTGCGCGCCTGGATGAGCTCGGTGTACGCCCCGGCCGTCGCCGGCGCCCCGGACGCGGTGGGCCGCGAGCGCTACGCCCGCTGGTCGCGCTACTTCAACGGCACGGACCTGGACCTGGACGAGGCGTACGCCTACGGCTGGTCGGAGTACCACCGGCTGCTCGCCGAGATGAAGACCGAGGCGGCCAGGATCCTCCCCGGCGCCGGTCCGTGGGAGGCGCTGAAGCACCTGGACGAGCACGGTACCCACATCGAGGGCGTCGACGAGGTCCGCACCTGGCTCCAGGGCCTGATGGACGAGGCCATCGAGAACCTGGACGGCACCCACTTCGAACTCGCCGAGCGGGTCAAGCGGGTGGAGTCGATGATCGCCCCCGCGGGCGGCGCGGCGGCCCCGTACTACACCAATCCCTCGGAGGACTTCTCCCGCCCGGGCCGCACCTGGCTGCCGACGATGGGCCAGACCCGCTTCCCGGTGTACGACCTGGTCTCCACCTGGTACCACGAGGGCGTCCCCGGCCACCACCTCCAGCTGGCGCAGTGGGCGCACGTCGCCGACCGGCTCTCCCGCTACCAGGCGAGCGTCGGCCTCGTCAGCGCCAACGTCGAGGGCTGGGCGCTGTACGCGGAGCGCCTGATGGACGAGCTCGGCTACCTCAAGGACGCCGAGCAGCGCCTGGGCTACCTGGACTGCCAGATGATGCGCGCCGCGCGGGTCATCGTGGACATCGGCATGCACCTGGGCCTGGAGATCCCGGCGGACTCGCCGTTCCACCCGGGCGAGCGCTGGACGGTGGAGCTGGCGCAGGAGTTCTTCTCCCTGCACAACAGCCGGTCGGCGGAGTTCATCGAGAGCGAGGTGACGCGCTACCTGTCGATGCCGGGCCAGGCGATCGGCTACAAGCTGGGCGAGCGGGCCTGGCTGCTGGGCCGGGACAACGCCCGGGCCGCCCACGGCGATTCCTTCGATCTGAAGGCGTGGCACATGGCGGCGCTGTCGCAGGGCTCGCTGGGCCTGGACGACCTGGTGGACGAGCTGTCCGCGCTCTGATCCGGCCGCAGGCGCACGTACGGGCCGCCCGACTCCTGCGGGGAAGCGGGCGGCCCGTACGTGTCGGCAGGAGCAACGGCCTCAGCAGCCGCAGTCGTCGGAGTCCGTCGGCGCGGTCAGCGGGTCGGCCTCGGTGCGCTGGGCGCGGCCCTGCCAGGTCTCGACCTCGAAGCCCTCGCGGATCCAATACTCGATGCCGCCGAGCATCTCCTTGACCTGGAAGCCGAGCCGGGCCAGGGCCAGGGCGGAGCGGGCGCCGCCGTTGCAGCCGGGGCCCCAGCAGTACGTCACCACGGGCAGGGACTTGTCGAGGAGCTGCTCGGCCTGCTCGGGGATGAGGGCCGTCGGCAGGTGGATCGCGCCGGGTACGTGGGCCTGGTCCCAGGCGGGGGTCGAGCGGGAGTCGATCAGCTGGAAGCCGAGCGCGGCGCCCTGCTCGCGGTGGGCCTTGAATGCGGCGGCGACGTCGGACACGTCCGCGTGGAAGGCGAGGCTCGCGGCGAAGTAGGCGGCGGCCGCGGCCGGGGCGGCCGGGGGCACCCGCAGGACGGGGTTCTCGGTGGCGGGGGCGTCGTTCTGGTTCGTCGTCGTCATGGCTCAGAATCTACGGTTCAGCTGATCATCATCGGAAGGGACTTTCCCCGGCCTTCCTCTTGTTCCGCCGGGGATTCCCCTGCTACATCTCCTGCATGACCGAGTATTCCCCTGACGCCACCGACTGGCGCATCCTGGCGGCCCTCCAGGCGGACGGCCGGGCCAGCTTCGCCGAACTCGCCCGCGCCGTCTCCATGTCCGCGAGCGCCGTCACCGAGCGGGTGCGCCGCCTGGAGGAGGCGGGCGTGATCACCGGTTACACCGCCGTGGTCGATCCGGAGAAACTGGGCAAGTCGATCCTCGCGCTGGTCCGGCTGCGTTATCCGCACGGCAACTACAAGCCGTTCCACGACCTGTTGGAGGCCACCCCGGAGATCCTCGAGGCCCACCACGTCACGGGCGACGACTGCTTCGTGCTCAAGGTCGCCGCCCGCTCGATGCGGCACCTGGAGGAGGTCGCCGGCCGGATCGCGGGGCTCGGCGCGGTCACGACCAGCATCGTGTACTCCTCGCCGCTGCCCCGCCGCCCGCTCAGTCCGTGAGGCGACAGCTCAATCCGTGAGCCGACGGCTCAGTCCGTGAGGCCCGCGGTGCGGTGGAGCACCACCGAGCCGCCGCGCTGTTTGACGATCTCCAGCTGGGCCTGCACGCGGGTGCGCAGGTCGGCGACGTGGCTCACGATGCCGACGCTGCGGTCGCGTTCGCGCAGTGAGTCCAGGACGTCGAGGACCTCGTCGAGGGCCTGCTCGTCGAGGCTGCCGAAGCCCTCGTCGATGAAGAGGGTGTCCAGGCGGACGCCGCCCGCCTCGTCCGTGACCACGTCGGCCAAGCCGAGGGCGAGGGCGAGGGAGGCGAAGAAGGTCTCGCCGCCCGAGAGGGTGGCGGTGTCGCGCTCGTTGCCGGTCCAGGCGTCGACCACGTGCAGGCCGAGGCCGGAGCGGCCGCGTCCGGACGCCTTCGCATCGGAGTGGACCAGGGTGTAGCGGCCGCCGGACATCTTCAGCAGGCGCACCGTCGCCGCGGCCGCGACCTGCTCCAGCCGGGCGGCCAGGACGTACGCCTCCAGGCGCATCTTCCGCTCGTTGTCGGCGGAGGTGCCGGCGGTCAGGGCGGCGAGCCGGGCCACCCGCTCGTACGCCTCGCGCAGCGGGCCGAGGGCGCGCAGCTCCTGCTCTGCCTGCCGGGACAGCCGGTCGAGCTCCGCGCAGCGCACCCGGGCCGCGTCGAAGGCGGAGCCCGCCTCGCGCAGCCGGGCCGCGGCCCGCACCGCGGCGGCCTCCGCGGCGTCCGGGTCGGCCGCGGGCAGGGCGGCGGCCGCGGCGGTGTCGTCCTCGCCGTGCCGGTCGGCCAGCATCGCCTCCTCGGCCTGCCAGGCGTCGAGCCGGTGCTGCAGCGCGGTGCGCTCGTAGTCCGGGAGCACGGCGGCGGCCGCGGCCTCGACCGTGTCGAAGCCGGCCTTGAAGGCGGCGTCGGCGAGCTGGCCGTCGGCCTCCTTGAGCCGGGCCGCGGCGGCCTCGGCCCGGCGCAGTGCGGCAGCGGCCGCGGTGACCATGCGGACCCGGTCCTCCAGGATCCGGGCGCGGGCCGCGACGGTGGGCGCGTCCCCCCGTACGAGGGCGAGCTCGGCCTCCAGCGAGGCCTGTTCCCGGTCCAGGGCCTCGCGGCGGGAGAGGCGGGCTGCGGCCCGGCGCTCGGCGTCGAGCCGGTCGGAGCCGCGGACGGCGTGCTCCCGCTCGGCGCGGGCCAGCTGCTCGCGGGCGGCGTGCAGTCCGGCGGCCGCGGCGTGGGCGGCGGCGTGCCGGGAGCTCAGGTCCGAGGTCAGGGCGAGGAGTTCGGCGGTGGTGGCGTCCCCGGCGGCCGCCGCGGCCTCGGCGCGGGCCTCCTGGACGGCGGCGAGCCCCCGCTCGACGGCCGCGCGGCGCTCCTCGGCCTGCTCGTAGCGGGCGTGGGCGGCCTCCTCGGCGGCGCGGTCCACGTGCCCCGCGGCGGGGCGGGCCGGGGCCGGGTGCTCGGCCGAGCCGCACACCGTGCACGGCTCGCCGGGCGCCAGGGCGGCCGCGAGCTCGGCGGCGATCCCGCGCAGTCGGGCCTCCTTCAGCTCCAGCCAGCGCTCCCGGGCCGCGGCCGACTCCTCGCGTACACGGAGCAGTTCGCCCTCGGCGCGCTGCGCGTCGGTGTCCAGCGCGTCGCGGCGCCGGGCGGCGTTCAGGTGCAGGCGGGCGGGCTCCAGCTTCCCGGCGAGCTGCTCGGCCAGGGTCGCGGCCTGCTGGGCGGCGTCGACCCGCTCGGCCAGCGCGGTGCGGGTGTCCTCCCAGCGGGCGAGCCACTCGGCGGATTCCCGCAGCTGCTCCTCCGCGTCGCGGGCCTCGCGTTCCAGGTCGGCGCGTTCGCGGCCGATCTCGGCGCTGCGCTGCTCGGCGCGCCGGGCGGCGCCCAGGGCGCCGAGGTCCTCGCGCAGCCGCTGCTCGACGGCGGCGAGCTGCTCGGTGCCCGCGTCGGCGAGCGCGGGCGGGAGTTCGGCCCGGGCGGCGGCTTCGGTGTGGGCGGCGGACAGGTGGGCGGCGTGGGCGGCTCCGCGCAGTTCCAGGGCGGGGGCGACGAGGGCGGCGCGCCCGGCCCGGTCGAGCAGCTCGCGGATGCGCTGCCGCTCGGGCTCCGCCTCGGCGAGCAGCGCGGCGCGGCGGGCGGTCTCGGCGTGCCGGCGCTGCAGCCGGTGGAGCTCGCGGGCCTCCTCGGCGGCCCGGCGGGCGGCGGCGTCCCTGCCCTCGGCGGCGGCCAGCGCGTACTCGGCGACGGTCAGCCGCTCCCGGGCCGCGGACCGGGCCACGGCCGCCCACGCGCGGACCGCCTCGGCGAGGCCCGGGTCGCCGGGCTGGTGCCCGGGCAGCGGCCAGGCCCGCAGGTCGGCGCTGTCCCCGGCGGCCTGGGCCAGGCGGTGCGCGGTGGCGAGGACCTTCTCGTCGCCGGCGCGGACCTTGGCCTCTGCGGCCCGGCGGCGCTCGGCGAGGAGGGTTTCGACGGCGGCGAAGCGGCGGGTGTCGAAGAGGCGGCCCAGGAGGCGGCCGCGGGCGGCCTCGTCGGCGCGCAGGAAGCGGGCGAACTCGCCCTGCGGCAGCAGCACGACCTGGCAGAACTGCTCGCGGCTCATGCCGAGGAGCTGCTCGATCTCCTCGCCGATCTCCTGGTGGGAGCGGCTGAGCGCCGCCCACTGCTCGCCGTCGTACTCGCGGAGCAGGCTCTGCGCCTTGTCCCTGGTGGTGCCGGTGCCGCGTTTCTTCGGGCGGTCCTGTTCGGGGCGGCGGGTGATCTCCAGGCGGCGTCCGCCCGCGGTGAGCTCGAGGGTGACCTCGGTCGGGGTGCCGGGGTCGGCGTGGTCGCTGCGCAGGCTGGTGCCGGGGGCCTGGCGGGCGCCGGGCACGGATCCGTACAGGGCGTAGCAGACGGCGTCGAGTACGGAGGTCTTGCCGGCGCCGGTGGGTCCGTGGAGGAGGAAGATCCCGGCGCCGGAGAGGGCGTCGAAGTCGATCTCCTGGGGTTCGGCGAAGGGGCCGAAGGCGGTGATCCGCAGCCGGTGCAGCCTCATCGGCGGGCCTCCTGCCCGCCGTCGGCGGCGGCCGAGGCCGTGCGGACGTGCTCGAAGGCGGCCTGCAGTACGGCCCGTTCGGCCTCGTCGGCCCGGCCGCCGCCGCGTACGTGGGCGACGAAGTCCTCGGCGATCTCCTGGTCGGTGCGGCCCTTGAGGCGCTGGGCGTAGGTGGCCGCGCCGTCCTCCTCGCGGCCCTCGGGGTCGAAGGCGAGGCTCAGGGTGTGGGGGAAGCGGGCGGCGAGGCGGGCCATGGGGTCGTCGGGGCGTACGGGGTCGGTGAGGGTGGCCTCGATCCAGGACTCCTCGTGCGCGGTGTGCACGGGGTCCTCGAGCAGGGTGTCGAGCCGTCCGCGCAGGCGGGCGAGGGGGCGCGGCACGGGGGTGTCGATGCGCTCGGCGCTGATCTCGCCGGGTGCGCCGAGCTCGACCAGCCACATGCTCTTGCGGTGGTCGGCCTCGGAGAAGGAGTAGGCGAGCGGGGAACCGGAGTAGCGGACCCGCTCGTTGATCGTCTGGCAGCCGTGGAGGTGGCCGAGGGCGGCGTAGTCGACCCCGTCGAAGACGGAGGCGGGGACGGCCTCGACCCCGCCGACGGCGATGTCGCGTTCGCTGTCGCTGGCCTGCCCGCCGGTGACGAAGGCGTGGGCGAGGACGACGGCGCGGGTGCCGGGCGGGCGTGCGGCGAGGTCGGCCCGGACGCGGTCCATGGCCGCGCCGAGGACGGCCTCGTGGCTGACCTTGGCCGCGCCGAGCTGGTCCTTCACCAGAGCCGGCTCCAGGTACGGCAACCCGTAGAGGGCCACGTCCCCGTGTACGTCGGCCAGCACGACGGGGTCGGCGCAGCCGTCCGGGTCGGTGCGCAGGTGGATCCCGGCCCGCCCGATGAGCCCGGCCCCGACGCCGAGCCGGCGGGCGGAGTCGTGGTTCCCGGAGATCATCACGGTGGGCACGCCGAGGTCGGCGAGCCGGTGCAGGGCCCGGTCGTAGAGCTCGACGGCGGGCAGCGGGGGCACGGCCCGGTCGTAGACGTCGCCGGCGACGAGGACGGCGTCGACCTCGTGCGTGCGGACGGTCTCGACGAGGTGGTCGATGAAGACGGCCTGGGCACCGAGCATGTTGACGCGGTGGAAGGACCGGCCGAGGTGCCAGTCCGAGGTGTGCAGGAGCCTCACTCGCCCGCCCCGCCGGCCGCCGCGCCGGCCGTGTCGCCGCACATCCCGCCCGCCCCCTGGTCGCCGTCTTCTCGTTCTTGATCTCGTTCTTGACCGGTGCCACCCGGTGTGGACGAGCCCCGTGCCCCTCTACGCTAACGCCTCGCCCGGCGCCCTCAGGACGCGTACGTCTCCCCGCCGAGCGTGAGGGTGGCCGTGCCGGCGGTGCTGTCGGCGAGCCAGGCCTCGAAGGCGGGCAGGTCGGCCTCGGGCAGGGCGACCTCGATCTCGACGGCCGCCCCGTAGCGCAGGTCGACCACGGTCCGGCCGGTGGAGCGCAGGTCGTTCTGGGTCTTGCCGGCCCGCTGGTGGTCGACGGTGACGGTGGCCAGCCGGTAGCGGTGGCGGGTGAGGGTGCCGAGCTCGTCGAGGGCCTCGCCGACGACCCCGCCGTAGGCCCGGATGAGCCCGCCGGCACCGAGCTTCACGCCGCCGTAGTACCGGGTGACGACGGCGACCGCGTACCGGATGTCGCGCCGCATCAGCATCTGCAGCATGGGCACCCCGGCAGTGCCCCCGGGCTCCCCGTCGTCGCTGGCCTTCTGCACGGCCGCGTCGGCACCGATCACGTAGGCGAAGCAGTTGTGCGTGGCGGTGGGGTGCTCGCGCCGGATCCGCGCGACGAACTCCTGCGCCTCCTGCTCGGTCGCGGCGGGCGCGAGCGAGCACAGGAACCGCGAGCGGTTGATCTCGGCCTCGTGCACGCCCTCACGGGCCACCGTCACGTACTGGTCTGACTTCACCGCTCCACCCTACGGGGAATCGGACATGCGTCCCTCCTGTTGATCCGGGGGCGGCCCGGAGCACCGGGGCGCATCCGGTACGCAACAGGAGGCGGCGCCCGTGTACGGCGACCCGGCAACCATTCGCAGGATCCTCACCGAGCTCGGCGACACCTGGGCCGTGGTCGGCCTGTCCAACAACCAGGAGCGGGCGGCCTACGGGGTGGCGCGCGTGCTGCAGCGGTTCGGCAAGCGGGTCGTGCCGGTGCACCCGAAGGCGGAGACGGTGCACGGCGAGAAGGGGTACGCCTCGCTCGGCGAGATCCCGTTCAAGGTCGACGTGGTCGACGTGTTCGTGAACAGTGCCCTGGCCGGGCAGGTCGCCGATGACGCGGTGGCCGCCGGTGCGGAGGCCGTGTGGTTCCAGTTGGACGTGGTCGACGAGGCCGCGTTCGCCCGGACCCGTGAGGCCGGGCTCGACATGGTCATGGACCGGTGCCCGGCCATCGAGATCCCCGCCCTGTAGGCGTCGGCGGCCCCGTCCCGTCAGGCGCCGGACACCGGTGGGATGGAGACGGCCAGGGTCATCTCCATCGGGGCCGGGCCCTCGTTGCGGTAGGCGTGCGGGACGTCCGCCTCGAAGGAGACGGCTCCGCCCGCGGGGACCGCGTACCGCTCCTCGGCGATGTGCAGGGTCAGCTCCCCGGCCGTGACGTGCAGCATCTCGAAGGTCCCGGACGGGTGGGGGTCGGAGTCGGTGCCCTCGCCCGGCTCCAGGCGGTAGCTCCACATCTCCACCGGCCCGCGCCGGTCGTCGCCGAGGAGCATGCTGGCCCCGCTGCCGGCGTCGGTGGACCACATCCGTACCGCCTGCCCCGGCAGCACCACGTGCACCCGCGGGGTGCGGTCGTGGTCCAAGAGCGTGGTGATGCTCACACCCAGCGCGTCGGCGAGCTTGACCGTCGTCCCGACGCTGGGGTTCGTACGGGCCTGCTCGATCTGGATGATCATCCCGCGGCTGACCCCCGCCCGGGCGGCCAGCGCGTCGAGGGTGAAGCGCCGCTCACCGCGCCAGTGCCTGAGGTTCCGGGCGAGCGCCTGGGTGAGCTGTTCGAAGTCCGACACCATTCCGTCCAAGATTTTGGATTCAAAAGTCCAATAGACTGAACTATCGTGCCGTGTACTCGACACTGCACTCCGCCGTTCACTGCACTGTACTGCGAGGCCCCGCATGACCACCCTGTTCGCCCTGGCCACAGCCGTGCTCTGGGGCCTGGCCGACTTCGGCGGCGGGCTGCTGACCCGCCGCCTGCCGGCACTGACGGTGGTCGTCGTCTCGCAGATCCTCGCCGTCGTCGCGCTCGGCTCGGTGGTCCTGGCCACCGGGGCCTGGCGGGAGGCCGGGCCGCAGCTGTGGTTCGCCGTCGCCGCGGGCCTGGTCGGGCCCGTCGCGATGCTCAGCTTCTACAAGGCGCTCGCCCTGGGGCCGATGGGGGTTGTCTCGCCGCTGGGCTCGGTCGGGGTGGTCGTGCCCGTCGGCGTCGGACTCGCCCTCGGCGAGCAGCCCGGCCCCGGCCAGTACACCGGGATCGCCATCGCCGTCGTCGGCATCGTCCTGGCGGGCGGGCCCGAGTTGCGCGGCGCGCCCGTGCAGCGGCAGGCCGTGGTGCTGACGCTGACCGCCGCGTTCGGGTTCGGCGCGGTGATGGCCCTGATCTCGCACGCCTCCACCACCGTCACCGGGCTGTTCCTGGCCCTCTTCGTCCAGCGGGTCACCAACGTGACCGCGGGCGGCGCCGTCCTGTGGGCCCGCACCCGGCGCGGTACCCCGGCCCTGCCGGCGGGCACGGGCCCGCGGATGCTGTGGCGGCTGCTGCCCGCGCTGGCCTTCGTCGGCCTCGCGGACGTCGCGGCCAACGGCACGTACTCCGTCGCCGCTCAGAGCGGCCCGGTCACCGTGGCAGCCGTACTGTCCTCGCTCTACCCGGTGATCACGGCCTTCGCCGCCTTCGCCGTCCTGAAGGAGCGCCTCCGCCCGGTCCAGGCGGCCGGCGCGGGCCTGGCCCTGGCCGGCACCGTCCTCCTCGCCGCCGGCTAGCCGCGCCCGGGGCGCCCGGCTCAGGCGGGCTCGGAGGCCGGCTCCGGGGTGGGAAGGTGGTCGGCTTCCTGCTCAGCCAGTTCCGCGAGGGCGCGCAGCTGGTCCGGGGTGACGCCGTCGGGGATCGGGGTCGGGGCCGGCGTGCGCAGCGGGGGCTGCCAGCCGGTCTCCGGAAGCCAGCGGCGGACGATCCGCGCCGGAGCACCGGCCACCACGGCGTGGTCGGGGACCTCGCCGCGGACCACGGATCCGGCGGCCACCACCACGTTGCGGCCCAGCCGCGCGCCCGGGAGGATCACCGCGCCCGTCCCGAGCCAGCAGCCCGGGCCTATCTCCACCGGCGCGCTGCGCGGCCACTGGCGGCCGACCGGCTCGTCCGGGTCGTCGTAGCTGTGGTTCGTGGAGGTGATGTACACCCCGGGCCCGCAGAACGTGTCGTTGCCGATGGTGATCCGCGTGTCGGCTATGACGTGCGTGTCCCGGCCGAGCACGACGCCGTTGCCGATGACCAGCACCGGCTCGGCCCCGAGGTCCAGGTCGGGCATCATCCCGGCGGTCAGGGTGACCTGCTCGGCGATGATGCAGTGCTCCCCGAGGTGGATCCACGGTTCGCCGAAGACCGTGCCCTGGGGGAAGGCGAGCCGGGTGCCGTGCCCGATCGCGCCGAAGCGGAGCCTGCCCGGCGTCTGGGCCGTGACGGCTCCGGCCCGCTGCATCCAGCGCCAGCCGGCGTGGGCCGCACGGCTGGCGACCTTGCGGCGCAGCGCGGTCAGGGATGAGAACGTGTTCTGGTTCTTCGGCACCGGGCCACCGTAGCGCGCGGGACGCCCGGCCCGCGCCGTGATCTTCACCCCATCGCCCGCCGCGCGGGCGCGTGCCCTACGGTGCCCGTAGCGCGACACGTCAGGCACACCAGGCACGCCGGACACGGCGGGCACCGGACTGAGGAAGAGAACATGACGCAACACGCGGACGAACGCCAGGCACTCGTCGCGGGCGTGGCCGGCAAGAGCCCGCTGGTCGACCCGACCGCCTTCACCGCGCCCACCTCCGTGGTCGTGGGCGACGTCACCCTGGGCGCGGGCGCGAGCATCTGGTACTCGGCGGTGCTGCGCGCCGACTGCGGCCCGATCGTGCTGGGCGCCGACAGCAACGTGCAGGACAACTGCACCCTGCACGTGGACCCCGGCTTCCCGGTCTCCATCGGCGAGCGCGTCTCCATCGGCCACAACGCGGTGGTGCACGGCTGCACCGTCGAGGACGACTGCCTCATCGGCATGGGCGCCACCGTCCTCAACGGCGCGGTCATCGGCGCCGGTTCGCTGGTGGCCGCGCAGGCGCTGGTCCCCCAGGGCATGGTGGTCCCGCCCGGTTCGCTGGTGGCCGGCGTGCCGGCCAAGGTGCGGCGCGAGCTGACCGACGAGGAGCGCGAGGGCATCAAGGTCAACGCCGCCATGTACGTGGAGCTGGCACAGCAGCACCGCGCCTCGGTGACGCCGGGCGCGTAGCGAGGAGCGGGCGGCGTGGGGCGCGCGACGCGTGCCCCGCGCCCCGAGCCGACCGGTCGCGCCCGGCGGGCTCAGCGCTCGGCGGGGTCAGCGCTCGGCGGGCGCAGGCTCCGCGTCGGCGGCCGCGCCGACCGTGGCGCCTGCTGCCGCCGCGGCCTTCTTCATGCGGCTGCGCACCACCAGCGTCGCCGTGAGCCCGATCAGCAGGGCGATGACCAGCGCCACCCAGGAGAACCCCTTCAGCCACGGCTCCGCCACGATCCCGATGGAGTAGATGGCGGCCGTCGTGCCGCCCGCCCAGAGGATGCCGCCGAGGACGTTCGCGACCAGGAAGCGCCAGTACGGCATGTGCAGCACACCCGCGAGCGGCCCGGCGAAGATCCGCAGCAGCGCCACGAACCGGCCGAAGAAGACGGCCCACATGCCCCACTTCTCGAAGGAGCGTTCCGCCTGGGCCACCTGGTCCGGGCCGAAGTGCTTGGGGAAGCGCCGGCCGAGCCGCTCCAGCAGCGGCTTGCCGCCGCGACGCCCGATCGCGTAGCCGATGGAGTCGCCCACGATCGCCCCGGTGGTCGCACAGATCCCCAGCACCACGGGGTCGATCTGCCCGTGCTGCGAGGCGAGCAGCGCGGAGCTGACCAGGATGATCTCCCCCGGCAGCGGGATGCCCAGGCTCTCCAGCCCGATGACCAGACCCACCAGGAGATAGATGCTGACCGCCGGAATCGTCTCCAGCCATGCCTGGATGTGCACCGGTACGTCCTCCCGATTCGTCCCGGCGCGTCCCTTGTGACACGCCGAACGGGCAGCCTATCCGCTCTCGGCCACCGCCCTTACGGACGCCCTCAGCCCTGTGGCGGTTGCTCGACGGTGTCCGCGGTGCGGCGCGGCTCGTCCCGGGTCTGCACGCGCGCCTCCGTGCGGTGTCCGCGGGCGATGTAGTCCCGTACGACGGCCTCCACCGCGTCCTGCGGCGAGCCGATCCCGGCGAGGACCATCACCTCCACCACGAGCTCGGCGTCCAGACTGATGTCGACCTTGGCACGACCGGCCATGGGGCCTCCTCCGTGTGGCGTACCGGGGACTCTAACGGCAGCGGGGCCGTGCCCGTCAGGCACAGCCCCGCACTCATGCTCCCCGCTGCGCCCCTACGCGTTCGGGCGCAGGGTCCACACGACCGTCATCTCGCCGGTCACGGCCTCGTCCTCGCGCTGGATGGCGATGGTGACCGGGAACTCGGGGCGGCCGCCCGCGTCGAGTTCGGCGACGACCTCGGCGGCCGGGCGGCCGAGGGTGGCGGTGGCGGTGACGACGCCCTTGGCGAGCTTCTTGTAGCCGATCTCGGCCTTCACGGCGAGCGGCACGGCGCGCGAGAGCTGGTCGCCGAAGGCGGCCAGGACGATGGCGCCGCTGGCGGACTCGGCCAGGGTGAACATGGCGCCGGCGTGCGGGCCGCCCACGTGGTTGTGGTAGTCGGGCTGGTCGGGCAGCCGGACGACCGCACGCTCGGGGGTGGTCTCCAGGAACTCGAGGTTCAGGGTCCGGGCCATCGGCACGGTCGCGGCGAGCAGTTCGCCCACGTTCATCTGGTCTGCGCTCATGGAAGCGGATGTTACCCACGAGTAGATGCGCTTGACCAGACCTCTTGCGGGGGCGGCCGTGGCTCATGTAAGCCGCTCCCACTATCGTTACCGGCCATGTGGCCAGGACAGCAGCAGCCGCCCGGGGGACAGCAGAACCCTCAGGACGCGCATCAGAACCCGTACCAGCAGCAGCCGGGGCAGCCGAACCCGTACCAGCAGCAGCCCGGCTACGGATACCCGCAGGCGGGCTACCCGACGCAGCCCCAGCCCGCTGCCCAGCAGTGGACCCAGCCCCAACAGGCCGTACCGGCCCCGCCGAACGGGGGCGGGGGCGGCGGGCTCTCCACCAAGACCGTGGCCATCGTCGCCGCGTCCGCGGTCGTCGTCGCGGCGGCCGCCACCGGCGCGTTCGTCCTGACCAGGGACGACAAGAAGAACGACGTGGCGGAGAACAAGCCGGCCGCCTCGGCGTCGGCCTCGACCCCCGAGTCGGCCGCACCCTCCGCCTCGGGCGCCAACCCGCGCGCCGGCGGCGACATCCAGCCGGTGATCCCGGGCTGGAAGGTCGTCGTCAACCCGAAGTACGGCACGGCCTTCGACGTGCCGCCGGAGTGGAACGTCTCCAACCCCGGTGTCATCGCCAGCTTCACGGACGACGTCAAGAACGACGGCAAGCCCATCATCGGCTTCTCCGCACCCGCCTTCCTCAAGGAGGACTGGTGCAAGATCGACTCCAACAAGGACGGGCGCGAGGAGAAGACCGAGCTCGCGGGCACCGGCACCAAGGGCGGCCAGGGCGCCAAGGACACCGCCGAGGCCGTGAAGAACGAAGCCGGCAACTGGGCCTTCGCCGCGTTCGCGCAGAAGGCGCCGAAGGGCACCGTGAAGGTCTCCGAGCCGAAGGAGTACACCACCTCCTCCGGTCTGAAGGGGCACATGGCGACCGCGACCGCGCTCGGCGTGCCCAAGGAGAACAAGTGCTCCCGCGACGGCAAGACCATCGCGTTCAGCTTCAAGACCGCCAACGGCGACTTCTCCAGCTGGGTCCTGTTCACCGCCGCCGGCGTCGAGGGTGAGGTCACCCAGGAGACGATGGACAAGATCCTCAGCTCGGTCCGCCTCAACGGCGTGGGCACGGGCTGACGGCAAGGGAGTGCCAGGGGAGCCCCAGGGTCTCCTGTTCTCCCGGTCCTCCCCCGGTCCCGTCCGGGTGGATCCGATCCGTACCCCGGGCCCGATATCCGTTTGGATCCACGGCCCGGGGCATGGATAGTCCGAGGGTGAAGCCCCCCTCAGCCGCACCGCACCGCCCGTCCGCACGCCGCCTGCGGCCGCCCGCCTGGGCCGGACGCAACTACAGCCTGCTGACCGGCGCCGCCGTCATCACCAACCTCGGCAGCCACGGGGCGCTCATCGCCTCGGCGTTCGCCGTCCTGGAGGCCGGCGGGTCCGGTGCGGACGTCGGCCTCGTGGCGGCCGCCCGCACCCTGCCGCTGGTGCTGTTCCTGCTGATCGGCGGAGCGCTGGCCGACCGGCTGCCGCGCCACCGCGTCATGGTCGCGGCCAACGCCCTCAACTGCGTCTCGCAGGCCGCCTTCGCCGTGCTCGTCCTCGCCGGCGATCCGCAGCTGTGGCAGATGATGCTGCTCACCGCGCTCTGCGGCACCGGCACCGCCTTCTTCAACCCGGCCGCCGAGGGCATGCTGCTCTCCAGCGTCGGGGGCGAGCACGCCAACCGCGCCTTCGCGCTCTTCCGGATGGCCATGAACGGCGCCGGGATCGGCGGCGCGGCCCTCGGCGGCGCACTGATCGCCGCGATCGGCCCCGGCTGGGTCCTGGCCGTCGACGCCGCCGCGTTCGCCCTGGCCGGAGCCCTGCGCGCCGCCCTGGACGTGGGCCACGCCGCCGAACGGGCGCCCGGCGGCGGACTGCTGGCCGACCTGCGCGAGGGCTGGGTGGAGTTCCGGACCCGGCCCTGGCTGTGGAGCATCGTGCTCCAGTTCTCCGTGGTCGTCGCCGTGGTCGGCGCCGCCGAGGCGGTGTACGGGCCCCTCGTCGCCCGTGAGCGGCTGGGCGGGCCGGCGCCGTGGGGCCTGGCCCTGGCCTGCTTCGGTGCCGGCACCATCGCCGGTGCGGTCCTGATGATGGTGTGGAAGCCGCGGCGGCTGCTGCTGGTCGGCACCCTGTGCGTGTTCCCGCTGGCGCTGCCGTCGGCCGGCCTGGCCGTGCCGCTGCCCGTGGGGGGCCTGTGCGCGGTGATGTTCGTCAGCGGTACGGCCATCGAGGTGTTCGGCGTGAACTGGATGACGACCATGCACCAGGAGATCCCGGAGGAGAAGTTCTCCCGGGTCTCCGCCTACGACTGGTTCGGGTCGGTGTCGATGCTGCCGTTGGCCACCGCCGTGGCGGGCCCCGTGGAGTCGGCCGTCGGGCGCACCGCCGCCCTGTGGGGCTGCGCCGCGCTGGTCGTGGTGGTCACCGCCGCCGTCCTGGTCGTGCCGGACGTCCGGCGGCTCACCCGCAGGCCCTCGCCGCCGAGGGCCGGCTCGGCCGCCCGGCCCGCGGACCCCGGCCCCGCGGCCGACGCCACCGCCCCGACCGGGGCCCCCACCGTTCAGCCCCGCTGACCGCCGAACCGGAGCCCGGGCCGAGCCCGGTGTCCGGCGGAGCCGGGTTCCTTGGGGCTCCGCCCCAAACCCCGCGCCTCAAACGCCGGCGAGGCTGAATACGCCGAACCCCGGCTTCGAAAGGGAGACGGCTGCCCAGCCGGATCCGCCGACGACCGAGACGAGAGACCCCACGGACTCCCAGCCGGCGCCGCCGACAGCCGAGACGAGAGACCGGCCAATCCAGCCCCGCCGGCGATTGAGGTGCGGGTCCGGGCAGAGCCCGGTGCCCGGCGGAGCCGGGATCCTCGGGGCGCCGCCCCACACCCCGCGCCTCAAACGCCGGCGAGGCTCAAATTTCCGACCCCGGCTTCGAAAGGGAGACGGCTGCCCAGCCGGATCCGCCGACGACCGAGACGAAAGAGACCCCACGGACTCCCAGCCGACACGAGAGACCGGCCAATCCAGCCTCGCCGG